>PKWC01000074.1 GCA_003131925.1 Alphaproteobacteria bacterium
CCCAGATGCGCGCGGTCTTGTCATTCGACGCGGTGACGATATGCCTTCCGTCGGGCGAATAGGCGGCGGAACCGACAGTGGCGCCATGGCCGGAGAGCACGGCGAGCAGCGGATCGGCCGCCCGCATTTCCTGAAACACGCTTATTGCGGCGGGTGGTCGCCCGGTTTCCCGATTTGAGAGAACCTCGAGTACGATGCGTTGCGCGCCCGCGATGTCGTTCTCTTTGAGTCGCTCCGCCGCTGCCTGGGTGAGCAGACGCATTTGCGCTTGTACGGCGCGGTCACGCGCAAATACGGCTTTGCCGCGTTGTTGATATGCGATCCATCCCGCGCTCGATGCGAGAATCGCGAGCACGGTCATGGCAGCGGCAATTCCCTGAGCGATGAGCCGGCGGCGCCGTTCGGCCTGGCGCTCCCGCAAAATGAGGTCGTCCAGCGACTGAAGGCCGAGGAGCGCGCCGACGATGCGAAGGAACATTTGCCGCCGGTCGGCGACGCTGTCGCGGCGGTCGACCCACAGTGGATCGGCCGGCGTGCTGCCGATTGTGCCATCGGCTTCCACGTGGAAGCGCAGGGCGCGCGGCAGCGCCTCGTTCTCCGCTGCAAGGCACCGCGCCGCGGCGTTCGGTTCGCCGCCAACAACCACCGCGAGGATGCGCCTGCCTTTGCCGAGTCTCGTGAAATCGACGATTTCTTTTTCGACCCATTCGCTGCGCACGGCGTCGGGGCTGCAGACGACGATCAGGGATTCCGATTGCGCGAGCCCATGGCGGATGCGCTCCGGCAGATCCTGGCCCGGCACCAGCTCGCTTTCGTCGCGGAATACCGGTTTTAGCGGACGCTTGAGTGTGCGCCGGTCGAGGCCGGGAATCTGCACCGCTTTCGGCACCACATAGCTCTCCAGCTCGCGCTGAAGGCGCCGCGCGAAGTCGCGATCCTTCCGGCTGTAACTGATGAACGCCTTGTATTTGTGAGCTTCCGCCATGCCCGCCCCCGGGGGTGCAGACTAAGCCCGTCGCTCGAATTCATCCAGCGGGACTTGGTCCGCGCCGCTGGAGCAATCTTCAAACAGAGCAGAATTGCTCAGTTTCGCCCTTGAAAAAAGACGTAGCTTCATTGGCGCGAGAGCCACGCGGCACTCCGTTTGAGTGTTGGCCGGGCAGGTGCGGGCAACGTCCGGACTCAGGGACCGGAGCTTGTCCAGCCCGTGATCGTTTCCTGACGACGCGGGTCTGAACGGTCCTTCCTTCTCTGCCAGTGGGTGTTATGCTTTCACCAATCCTGGGGAGGGCGACACAATGAATCTCAAACACAGATATTCGGCGCAGCACCGCGGCGCCAACCTTCCAATTATAGCCGTCGTCGCAGTCGTCGCGATTGTGAGTTTTTCTTATCGCGCGGATGCCGCCGTAACGATCTCGTCTGCCGCGACCTCGAACATGACGTGCTCTGGCGGCGTCTGCGCTCCTACCTCGAAAAGTGCGGTTCTCAATGTGGGTGATCTCGAAACGCTTCTCGCGTCCGGGAATATCGAAGTCACGACGAAGGGCTCGGGGGTGCAGGCGAAAAATATCGTCGATAAGGCAGCGCTCTCCTGGTCGACTTCAAGTGTACTCGCGCTCGATGCCCACGTTTCAATCACGATCGGTCAGCCTGTGTCGGTAACGGGAAGTGGAGGCCTTACCCTGACGACAAACGACGGGGGCAAGCGCGGTATTCTTTCGTTCGGTCCAAAGGGCAACGTCACGTTTGCAAACCTCTCAAGCAAGCTGACGATCAACGGCGCCAGCTACAAGCTCATCAATACCGTCAGGGGCCTTGCGAAAGCAGTCGCCAAGAATCCCACCGCCAATTTCGCGTTGGCCAAGAGTTTCGACGCCAGCGGGGACGGCACCTATACCGCCGCGCCGGTACAAACTACCCTTAACGGCAGCTTCGAGGGTCTCGGGAACACGATTTCCAACCTCACGATATTCGACCTTTCTGCTGCGGATTACGTTGGCCTGTTTGCTCAAGCAAACTGTGGGGCATGTAATCAAGGTATCAGTATCGCCGATCTCGGTATGGTCAATGTCAATATTAATGCACCGAAAAACGGCCAGAATGTAGGTGGGCTCGCAGGGGGGTGGCGGGGGCTCTGGTCGGGGACTATGTGACGGGAACGGTATCAGGAGGTAGTAATTATATCGGTGGTCTTGTTGGCGATGCAGCCTCTTCTCTTGTTCTCAACTGCTACTCGACGGCGACGGTAACGGCCCAACTCGCTGGCGGCGACGTCGGTGGATTGGTTGGAGCTAGCGCATACGATTCGATTACAAACTCCTATGCGACGGGTTCGGTGACTGCCGTACAGCAGTCATCGATCGGAGGACTCGTTGGCGCTTTCTATGGTTACTATTGTATTTCAAATGGGGTAAGTTGTCCGATCTCGAATTCTTACGCTACCGGCAACATTACGTCCGGATCGAACTCCATTGCGGGTGGTCTCGTCGGATCCGTTTCCGACAACGTAATCGAGGATTCGTACGCGACAGGATCGGTCAGTACCGGCTCGGGCGTTGGTGGGGGCTACGGCGGGGGGCTGGTCGGAGCTCTTGTTGCAGCAAGCTACGCGAGCGAGATCGAGAATTCTTACGCCTCGGGCTCGGTTACTGGCGGTGTAGCAGCATTTGTCGGGGGACTTTTAGGGGACAATGAGGGCATAGTCAGCGGATCATATGCCACCGGCGACGTCACGGGTTCGGGAGCCGGAGGGACTTCCTACGTTGGAGGCCTGGCAGGAGACAATGCGGGAACAATCGTGACTTCGTTTGCAACAGGTTCGGTGTCGGACACCGGAAATTCGGCAGGGGCAGGAGATTTCGTTGGCGGATTGGTTGGCCTCAATTGGTCGTTCGCTAATGGGATCGCCGATAGTTACGCGACCGGCTCCGTAACAGCCACGAATGAGGGGACTTCCGCATACATAGGCGGGTTGGTTGGCTGGAACACCGCACAGAGTAATATTGATCAGTCATTTGCGACGGGCAGCGTGTCCGTCAGCAATAGCCCCTCGGCCTATATTGGCGGTCTCGTCGGAATGAACGACACCGGCAGTTTCATCACCGATTCCTATTCGACCACAGGCGCCGTGACGGGTGGAACAGATGACGATGTCGGCGGATTAGTCGGCGGACTTTTCACAAGTGGCTCGATTGCCGCCTCCTATTCGACTGGCGCGGTGACGAGCGGAACCGGCAGTTATATCGGTGGCCTCGTCGGCTACGACGGAAACACCAGTCAGTACATCGTCGATGCGTATTGGGACACCACGACAGGCGGGATCACAAATCTCAGTCAGGGCGCAGGCAACATCGCCAATGATCTGGGGATAGCGGGCCTGACCACAACGCAATTCCAGTCCGGATTGCCAAGCGGCTTTAGCCCCACGATCTGGAAGGAGAAATCCAGGATCAATGACGGTCTGCCCTATCTCATCGCAAACCCGCCGCCAAAGTGACAGAAGATTGCGAGCGGTAGTCAACGGTTGTGGAAGGAGTGCCCCAGTCGGCGGGATGATTTAGTTCAGAGTCGCTTTTCAGTCTGCTCCGCGTGCTGCTAGCAATAGAACCAATCGCCCTTGCGCGTACTGACGTGCAATTTGGCCGGCGTCCCACATTCGCAGCAGCGGGGTATCGCGGGCCTTGGGGGGGTGGGCTGGCTTCGACAAGGCGGGCGATGTCCGCCCTTGCCTGCTCTCGCTTGCTGTAGTCGGCCATGAGGATTGTCAGCCCGCCCTAAACTGCCGGTCAAGTCAGGACTGCGCTCAGGCGCGAGCTGGTTCTCGCGTGGGACGGGCGCAGGTGCTCAACGCTGCGTTTCGCTGCCGCCCTCCCTTTTTCGACCCGCATTTCGCATGGCTCATCGACCAGAACGACACTTAAAACGACATCATGTTTTTTCGCGCTTAAGGCGTCCGATTTCGACATAATATATTGACAATATGAGTGTTTTTGACACGGGGGCCAGGCAAAACCCACTTAAAAGTCGGGTAGGTCAAAGGGGTATCAGACGAACCAATGTTCGAGCGAAGTTCGTGAGAAGTTTCAGGCGTCCGTAGCGGCCAGATGGGGCGCCCAACAGCCCGCGTGCGGATCACGGCACTGCGGCTGAGCCGGCACCCGGTCCCATGCCAAATTCCCGGTATTATGGCGCAAACGCCCCAAGAAATCTGACGGTCTCCGCCCTACCTTGGCGGCATGACGGACCATGCCGTAGCCGCTCTCCGCAAGCGTCGCGAGGAGATTACCGGCCAAGTCCATGACGCCGAGAAGCGGGTCACGAAGCTCCGTGCCGCGCCGGCAAATCTGGACGCAGCTATAGCCATTCTCTCCCCCGAGCATCCGGACTTCATGGCGCTCCGGCGCCGCAACAGTTGGGGAGCCTGCCCCAGATAGACGGCTGCGACAGGCGATAAGGCGATCCCGACGGTCTAAATTGAAAGCTTGCCAGGACATGTGCGCCGGCCGCGACGAAAACGGCCGCCGCGGCTTCCGGATACCTCACAAAAGCGTTATTGTCCGTTCCAACTCGGCGTCATCCGGGGAATGTCGGCTGAGAACTCGGCTGACGCGCAGATTGGTGACCGACGAGAACATGAGAGGAAGCGGATGCATCCTATCAGACTGTGCGCAATGTGCGCGATTGCAATAAGTTCGGCGTTTTCTGCGGCCGCCGCCACGACATATGAAGCGGTGAGAGACTACTCCATCAAGGCGAACCCAACCGGCCCATGGGGCTACCTCGACGAAAACGGACTTCTGACGACGAGCACAAGAGCATATTATGGCATAAAAGGATTGTGGGCTTGGACAAACGGACAAGCGTTTTGCAATACCTCTGTAGTCAGCCGAAATAGAACCGGCGGTACAGTAACTTATTCGACATTAGTGCAACCAACCAACGAGCTTCGGCTTGACCCCGAAGCCAATGCCTTCAACACGGTGCGATTTCAAGCTCCAAACGCCGGTTCTTATAATGTTAGTGGATTATTTCGCGGAATTGACACCGAACAACAAAGCCATCAGGTTTCCATAACTCTAAATGGTGTCTCCCAGTACACAAAAGTGATCGATGCGTATGGAGAGGTGGGCCACTTCAAACTCGCGCTCACGCTTTCGACGGGGGACACACTGGACTTCGTGGTTCAAACGGGCGCGTCATGCTTTAGTCTTTCAACCGGCCTGTCCGTAAAAATAGTCGGGCCATAAGTTCCTGAGCAGTTATGTGCAGCCGATAGCCCGCGCAGTTCGGATTGAGCAGATTTTCATGCCGTACGCGGCCCGACAGCGTAAAGAATGCCGCGAACGCCAAGGGAAGACAGATGGGTAAGCGTTTCCTTTGCGACAGGCGCGGTCACAGCGACGAATAGTTCTTCCGCTTATGTGGGACGGCTAGCCGGATACGCAGTCGATGGCGCCACCATCATCAATTCCTATTCGACGACGGGCGCGGTGACGGGCGGGGCGGACGATTATGTCGGCGGATTGGTCGGGGGGTCTCTTTCCAGGTTTTTACTATGCCTCTATCGCCACATCCTATTCAACGGGTGCGATAACAAGCGGAGGCGGTAGTGATATCGGCGGTCTTGTCGGCTACGACGGGAACGGCAGCCAAGACATTGTCGATGCTTATTGGGACACCACGACAAGCGGGATCACGAATCTCAGTCAGGGCGCAGGGAACATCGCCAACGATCCGGGGATAGCGGGCCTCACCACAACGCAATTGCAGTCGGGATTGCCTAGCGGCTTCAGCCCCACGATCTGGAAGGAGAAATCCAGGATCAATGGCGGTCTGCCTTATCTCGTCGCCAATCCACCGCCGAAGTGAGGAGGTGCGCTACGGTCGTGTTTATTCGTATTTGCTGATTACCTACAAGCGCAACCAGCCTTTGATTCTCTGCAGCAACGTCGATGAGTGCGGTCTCCACTTATCGCGTATCCCCGCATACGCATCCGCCACTTGGCGCATCATACCCTCTCGGGCAAGCAAGCGGGCCAGCGTTGCGCGGCGATAGCGCCAGTTCTGCCATGCGTCGTCCGGCCAGTCTTCATCATGCGCGCGCTCCGCGGCGGCGGCGTAATATTGGAAGGCGTTCAGCAGGAGCGCATCTCTTTTTTTCGCATCGCTCGCAACGGCGGCGGCGCGGTCGTCCTGTTCGCCGAAACGCGCGAGTGCATTCGGTTCTCCTGCGTCTGCACCCTTGCGGTACCAATCCCATGCCTTGGAGGCTTCGGAATGAACAGCCGGCTGCGACGCGGCGCCTCTACCATGCACTCCGTGTTCGAACAGATGACCGAGCTCGAAGGCCGCGATTGAAACACCGTCCCGCCAGGCCTGTTCATAGAGCGAAACCGCGCGGCGATCATCGCGCATACCTGCCTCGCGTTGCACCAAAAGATCTCCAAGGTCGATCTGCGCGGCGGGATAGCCTTCGGAAACAGCCAGCTCGAATTCGCGCCTTGCGCCTGCAAGATCGTGTTTCGCCTCCAGAGCGCGACCCAGTTCATAGACCGACCGCGGCGCGCGTCCGGCTTTCGCCGTTTCCGCAGCACAGGCGGAGTTCGCGACGTCGGCAACGATGCTGCCTTGCATGACTCCCTGCGAATCACGATCGGGATCGTAAGGCACCGCCGCCATCTGATCGCATTTCGTGACATTCTTCTGCCACGTTCGGACGCGCGCATCGGGCGGCAGACCGAGCTGAGCACGCTCTACTTCTGCCGGCGGATCGAATTCCGCTGCCTGGTCCCAGATGATTTGCGCGTCGAGATCGGCCGGAACCCGTGCATCCCAGATGCGCGCGGTGTCGTCGTCCGACGCGCTGACAACGCGCCGACCGTCGGGCGAGTACACTGCGGCGATCACGGCTGCCGTATGGCCTAGCAGTTCGGCCAGTTGCGTGCCCGTGGCGGCGTCCCAGATGCGCACGGTTTTGTCGACCGACGCCGTGACGATGCGCTTGCCGTCTGGCGAAAAGGCGGCGGAGACCACATGATCGCCATGGCCGGTCAGCAAGGCGAGCTGCGCGCCCGTGGCCGCGTCCCAGATGCGCGCGGTCTTGTCCACAGATGCCGTGACGATATATTTCCCGTCGAGCGAGTATGCGGCCCAGATAACGCCCCCGCCATGCCCGGACAGCACGACGAGCTGCGCGCCGCTGGCGGCCTCCCAGATGCGTGCGGTCTTGTCCGCCGAGGCCGTGAGGATGTGCCGGCCGTCGGGCGAATACGCGGCAGAGTTGATAGACTCGCTGTGTCCAGACAGCACAGCGATTTGTGCGCCCGTGGCCGCGTTCCAGATGCGCGCGGTTTTGTCCCAGGATCCGCTGACGATGCGCCGGCCATCCGGCGACCAGGCGGCGCTGGTGACAGCGGCGCCATGCCCCGACAACACCGCAAGCTGTGCGTCCGTAGACGCGTCCCAGATACGCACGGTCTTGTCGTCGGATGCCGTGACGATCCGTTGGCCGTCGGGCGAATAAGCAGCGCTTTCCACCCGATCGTGATGGCCCGAAAGCTGGGCGATCTGGACCCATGTGGCCGCGTTCCATATGCGCGCGGTTTTATCGGACGAAGCCGTGATGACGCGCCTGCCATCGGGCGACCAGCCGGCGGAGACCACATGATCGCCATGGCCGGACAGTACCGCAAGCTGTGCGCCCGTCGCGGCGTCCCAGATGCGGGCGGCCTTGTCCTGCGCAACCGTGACGATACGTCTGCCGTCGGGCGAGTAGGCGGCGGAGAAGACGTCGCTGTATCCGGACAACGAGCCAAGCTGTGCGCCCGTCGCGGCGTCCCAGATGCGCGCGGTCCTGTCGAGCGACGCACTTACGATACGGCTGCCGTCGGGCGACCACGCGGCGCAGGTGACCGCATCGGCATGTCCGGTCAGCAAGGAGAGCTGCGTCCCGCGGGCTGCGTCCCAGATGCGTACGGTCTTGTCGTCCGACGCCGTGACGATGCGCTTGCCGTCCGGCGAATAGGCTGCGCATTCGACGCTGTCGCCATGGCCGGACAGCACCACGAGCTGCGCGCCGGTGGCTGCGTCCCAGATGCGCGCCGTCTTGTCATACGACGCCGTAAGGATGCGCTTGCCGTCGGGCGAATAGGAGGCGGAGGTGACGATGTTTCCATGGCCGGACAGCACAGCCAGCTGCGCGCCGGTGCCCGCGTCCCAGATGCGAGCGGTCTTGTCGACCGACGCCGTGACGATGTGTTTGCCATCGGGCGAATACTGGGCGGATGCTACGACGTCGCCGTGTCCCGACAGCACAGCGCGCTGGATTCCCGTGGCCGCATCCCAGATTCGCACGGTCTTGTCCTGCGACGCCGTGACGATGTGTTTCCCGTCGGGCGACCAGGCGGCAGAAATGACGTAATCGCTGTGCCCGGACAAGACGGCGAGTTGCACGCCGGTGCCGGCGTCCCAGATACGCGCCGTGTTATCGAACGACCCGGTGACGAGGCGCCTTCCGTCAGGCGAATAGGCAGCGCAGTTTACGCGATCGGAATGACCCCATAACACCAGGAGCAGATGATCGTTGGCGCGCATTTCCTGAAAGATGTTGACGGCGGTCGCTCTATCGGCCGCCACAGCTCCTCGCCGAGCGAGAACTTCGAGAATGATCCCCTGTGCGCCTGGAACGTCGCCGTCCTTGAGTCGCTCGGCCGCCGCCTGGGTGAGCAGGCGCATTTCTCCCTCGAGTGTCTGATCGCGCGCATAGACGGCGTCGTTGCCGCGTTGATACGCAATCCAGCCCGCACCCGACGCCAGAACCGCGAGCACGGTCATGGCAGCGGCAATTCCCTGCGCAACGAGCCGGCGGCGCCGTTCGGCCTGGCGCTCCCGCAAAATGAGGTCGTCCAGCGACTGAAGGCCGAGGAGCGCGCCGACGATGCGAAGGAACATTTGCCGCCGGTCGGCGACGCTTTCGCGGCGGTCGATCCACAGTGGATCGGCCGGCTTGCTGCCGATTGTGCCGTCGACATCTACGTGGAAGCGCAGGGCGCGCGGCAGCGCCTCGTTCTCCGCGGCAACGCCTCGCGCCGCGGCGTTTGGTTCGCCGCCAACGACGACCGCGAGAATTCGTCGGCCCTTGCCGAGTCTCGTGAAATCGACGATTTCCTTTTCGACCCATTCGCTGCGCACAGCGTCGGGGCTGCAGACGACGATCAGGGATTCCGATTGCGCGAGCCCCTGGCGGATGCGTTCGGGCAGGTCCTGGCCGGGCACCAGTTCGCTCTCGTCGCGAAAAACAGGCTTCAGTGGGCGATTGAGTGTGCGCCGGTCGAGGCCGGGGATCTGCACCACTTTCGGCAGCACATAGCTCTCCAGCTCGCGCTGAAGGCGCCGCGCAGAGTCGCGATCCTTGCGGCTGTAGCTGATGAAGGCTTTGTATTTGTGAGCTTCCGCCATCCCCGCGCCCGTGGGCGCAGATTAAACCCGTTATTGGATTTCATCCAGCGGGACTTGGTCCGCCGCCGCCCGGTGCCTTCGCTGCACCGGGATTCCGCATAGTGAACAAACCCATCGCCGATTTGCATCAGCTTGCGGCATCATCTCAGCGGGGTGCGCGCAGCCTGTCCTTCAGGAAATCTTTCGCCGCCTCGTCTGGCTCCAGCACGATGGTGCGGTCGTAGGAAGCGATCGCGTCTTCGCAGCGGCCGCATTCCTCAAGATGCGGAGTTCGGGGTCGGACTCCGAATGATATTTTGATTCTTGCATTACGCATATTCGTGACGACCTCACCCGCCAGCGCGGGCGCAGAGGATCGTCGGGACCACACCCAATAGGTTCCTCATGACGCTGGCTGCCGAAGCGGCCCGGATTCGCCGGCTGACGCAAGCCGCGTCTCGGCCGCCGCGACCATGGCTGCGAAGCGCGGATCGCCGCGGATCGCGTCAAGGTCCGGATCGATCTTCATGTGATTGACCCACGTCGTTGTCGTCGTGGCGAAGATCGGGCGCAGCAGATCGAGAACGGCGTCGGCATTATCAAGATGGACGCAAAGCGCGCACGCGAAGTTGTAGCGCATGTTCAAATTGTCGGGATCGATCAGGACGGCGCGATCGATCCATTCCCTGGCCCGCTCCGTCTCGCCCAGGAATGCAAGGGCGACCACCGCAAATCCCATGGCCGATCCATTGCTCTTGTCCTGCGCAACAGCCTGTTCGGCGCGAGCAAGCGTCATGCGTGCCGCACGGCGAACTCCCTCCTCATCGCCGATCGCGGCGCAGCACGATTCAAGGATACCGGTGCAGTGGTAATCCGCCTCCATGGAGTCCGCCGCCTTTTCGTAGTGCCGGATCGCATCCTCGAAGCGGCGCTCGCGAAAGTTCACATCGCCGGCGGCCAGATTGACCTCGTAAGACTCCGGATCCAGATCGAGCGCGATCGCGATTTCGGCAAACGCCTCCTTGCTGCGCCCCTGTTCGCTGAGATGTCTGGCCTTGACCGCGTGAGGCTCGGCGAGATCGGGCTCGAGCACGAGCGCCTGTTCGGCGGCTGCCAATCCATCCTCTCCCGCTCTCCCATACCGGAAATGCAACGAAGTTTGTGCGAGCGCCAGAAGCGCCCAGGCGCGCGCATAGCACGCATCGATTTCGATGGCCTTTCGGCACAGGCGGATAATCGCTTCCTCACGCCGAAAGTCACCCAGATTGCCGCCGACATATTGCTGCCGCGCCATCAGATAGAGATTGTAGGCATCGGGATTGTGGGTCGCGCGCCGCTCGATTGCGCGTTTTTCCTCGGGCAGCATTCGAATCCTGACGGCTCCGACGATCGCCTCTGAAATCTCGTCCTGGAGCGCGAAAATATCGACAAGATCGCGGTCCCAGCGCTCAGCCCAGACATGATCGCCGGCCGCTCCGTCGATCAGCTGCGCGGTGATGCGCACGCGGCTCCCGGCTTTGCGTACGCTGCCTTCGAGCACATGGCTGACATTCAGTTGGCGGGCGACCTGCGGTATGTCGACGGCTTTGCCCTTGAACGTGAAGGCGGTGTTGCGCGCGATCACCGAGAGTGCAGAAACCTTTGAGAGGTCGGTAATGATGTCCTCGCTGATGCCGTCGCTGAAATATTCCTGTTCGACATCACCGCTCATATTGACGAACGGCAGCACGCAGATGGTGTGGGGACGGGCGGCTGGATGGGAGTGAGGCGCCCTTTGAACCGCGGGAGCGCCCGAGCGCGCGACGAGATCGGCGACGCTGGCGACCACTTTGCGCCAGCCGGGCGCGTCGGCGGCCCCGGTCCAGCCGGTCAGATCGGCATACTGGATTTGATCGAACGGCATCGGCAGGCGGGCGCCGTCGACCGTGATCTGAACGAGCTTGCCTTCGGCCCGGCCGCGATTTGCTTCCGAGCACACCCATTGCGATTGCACGGCGTCCGCCGACCAGATCACCACGACCGCCTTGGCGGATCCCAGCCGTTCCTCGATCACCTCCGCGTACGTCCGGTGGGGCGGCAACTCGACATCGCGCCAGACCCTGTATCCCAGGGCCTGCAGGGCGTCGGCCACATTCCGGGCTTGGGCCGCCGTCGACCGCGCGTAGGAAATGAAAATGTCGGACTGTGGTGCATCGCTGTTCATTGGCCACTCTTTAGACCTTATCGAGGATGATTGGCGAGGAACAAATGAACGCACCACTGCGTGCAGATTTCCAGGGCAGCGGCACCAGTCAGGAGCTGAGGACGGCGTCCATGGCGTCGAGCTTTTTGCGCCGTGCGAACAGCGCGAGAGCCGTCTGGCGCATTCATGAAGGCGGATGGAAACCCACGGAATTGGCGCTTGAATAGATAGGCGGTGTTGATACATTTTGTTGGGAACGCGTCAGGAGAATGACATGAGAGCTTTCTTGACCATCGTTCCTCTAGCCATCCTTGCCGCGTCTACCGCTATCGCAATGCCAACCGGCGGCTCCCCCGGGGGCTCTGGGGCCTACATAACACGTCCCGACTACGGGCCGTCGAAAATGTTTCGTAAGCAGCACGCTATATTGGCGGTGCGCGACGAGGGATTGAAATTGCAGTCTGCCGACGGCGGCAAACTCACAGATGCCCATCGTAAGTATTTGCAGGCGAAACTCGACGCGGTACTAGTTGGAAATTACTAAGCCCTAATGTGCCGCTGATAGTACCCGGCGAAATCGACTGAGGGCTTGCTGGACAGCGCCAATTGCGGGACGTGGCGGACTTGCGCGCCATTGTCAACGCGCCGAAAGATTTGGGGTCTTACTCCGAACTACTTTTGCGGTGCCGTCATTGCGGCGATGGAGAAGCCTGCGGCTGCGAACGCGGCCTGACGGTCACGAGTTCTTGAGTACGCGAAGTCCCCGGCGCGATCCGGGGACTTTTCGCATTTCGTGGCCTGAGCTTTGCATCTTCGTATTGATGTAGTGCCCATCGGTCCCGGATCGTCCCATCTTGATCCATAGGATCACGGGCAAGAGATGGGGACGAGACATGACCCGACTCATCTACTGCGCACCCGCCCAAGCCTTCGCAGACGAAAACGCCCATTCAATCCGCGCTCCGCGACCAAGATGGGAGCGTCTTGGTCACCGGGTACCATGTTCTCCGCGGTCGCCGTGGCGAGCGCAGTCTTTTCTCTTAAGCGGCGGTTACAGTTTGAAATTCACGAGGCCAGAAACTCCCAAATCGTAGGGGTCTCTCCATCGGTTCTTGGTGGTGTGTCGGGAACGATTATTCGCCTCAGCCGCCATCGTGCCTCTCCGACGGAGATAACGAGGGAATCGGTGCTGCAACTCACTATGGTGGCCGATTCAGCGGTTCTGTTTGGATATTCAAGAGCTAGTTCGTCGCCGCGCTCTAAAGGAACGCCAAACACTGAGAGCCGCACGGTTGGGCTCAATCGCGCGCCGTTCAAGTAGGTTACATGCCGCAACGGTTACGCTCCCATTGGGATTCCAACCATGCCACAATACCCCATGTCCAAGGGACCCCAAGGCCAAGACCCCGATCCCGAATGGCTCCACTTGCTCACGCCAATGCAAAAGGAATGGCGGGATAAGCAGATTTCGAAGGGTCGCGACCCAGATTACTACCTTGAGCAACAGCTCAGAGAGGCGAAAATTTGGCCCTGAGATCGTCGCCCGGTCCGGGGCAGATGCTCAATTGGGAGATTATGAAATAAGTGGAAATTTGTTGGATTGATGCGCGCCATCGTACCGCCAATGGCATGCTCCTAGCTGATTTCTTTGATTTCACATGAAGCACTGCAATAAAGCCTGCATCCGATTTAACGGAAGAGTGAGTTGACGGTAGCATGGATATTCGTCGTCCAATCCCAGCTTGGCGGGAGATCGGGATCGTCATCTTGTTTGCCGTCGAGCGTGCCCACGGCGTCGATTTCTAAGTCACGATGATCGTTCGGCGCTACCGATTGGACTCTGCTCAGCGGTGATATTTCTGCCGGTACGATCACGCATCGAACGTGTGGAAGCATTTCAGCGGGCTTAAGTGTAATCAACGTCAATGGCCAACGGTGGTCCAAATCAGGATCGCCAATCCGGCCAAAGTCGTGTAGGAACAATCCGGTTGGTAGACGTATGTAGGCAGCGTCCAATTTGCGCTGCGCATCGTCCACCAAGCCAGCTTCTCGGCATAGCTTCAGGGTTCCTTGCCGCGGTGCAGCCCACGCCGCGGTAGCGATCACGGGAGCGAGCACCACGCAGCTTGCGCCGATTATCGCATTGTACAACTTCATTTTCGTGCGCTCCAAATTGCACAACGAGTTTAGCATTTTGTCTCGCGGAGCGATACACAACGCTGGCGGGCAGTGCCCTCCCGACGTATTGAGGCATCTCTAGAAAGCCCTAGAACGTAACAAATACGTCCTTATCGACTTGAGTATTAGAGCGGGCAACGGTTCATCCAAAGAGTTTTAGAAGGATGCCATCGAGGTCGTCAACGCGCTCAAACATACCCGTTGGGGTTGTACGATGGTTTGCGCGCAAAGGGCGGTCACCCTGTGCCCTGCGTCCAATTCGCTTGGGTTGACGGTAGCTTGCAATGTCCGGGAGCGGCTCGCCAGGTGCGCCCCCGAACCAATAGTATGGCCCGAGTTCAAGCTCGGGCGTCACTACGATCCAAATGACGCAACTACTGGGCTTATCGGCTAACTGTTTGCTGATAGCGACTCGCTGCGGGGTTACCGGAGGCACATTCGATCTTTGGAGTTTAGTGCGAAATTGAATGTGGCGGACTGTCGGACCCCGGCTTAATACCAAATCGTACCCATGCGCGTCGAACTCGCACCGCAAAACTTCTAAGTCAACGATTCCACGGCGCCAAAACGTGCGTAAAGATTTGGGGTCTGACCCCGAACTTGGAGGGTTAGTGCCCCCGCAACCAACTGGCGACAACGCCGTGCCTCGAACACGCGCCCTGATGCGTCACCCTCACCTTGAAAACTTGAAGACGACGCCGCAACCACAACCAGTGCTGCCGCCGCCTTTCGTTGTCCCATAGAGATTGCCCGCGTCGTCCATGTGCAACCTGCCATATGGATGGCCACCATTCTTGCTCGAGTTGGCGAAGGCATAAAGCACGGTTTCCGTGCCATCGGGCGCAATCATGAATACGGTCCCGCAGCCATGACGGTAACCAACAGGATTACAACCGTTGCTGCCGCCGTATATGGTAGTGCCATAAAGGTTGCCCGCCTTGTCCCTAATCAGACGGTCAAGGGGGGACGTGCCGTCACTTCCGCCGGTGAAGCTGTGAAGTACCGTTTCTTTGCCCTCGGGAGTAAGTTTGAATACGGTTCCATATCCAAGGCCGCTGCCGCCTTCTTTCGTCGTTCCGTAAAGGTTGCCCGCTTCGTCCTTGATCACACCGGCTTCGGGGTAAGCGCCGTCTCCACCGGTGAAGGCATGGAGCACGTTTTCGGTACCGTCAGGAGCAAGTTCGAATACGATTCCGCAACCATAGCCGTAACACGCTGTGCCACCCCCCTGGTACGTCGTACCGTAAAGGTTGCCCGTTTCATCCAGTCTCAAACGACTATACACGTAACCGCCATCGGTGCCACCACCGAAGGAGTGGAGCACTGTCTCGGTGCCGTCGGCAGCGATCTCGAAGACCGTTCCACAGGCGTAAGATTGGCAGTTGGCGCCACCGGCGAACGTTGTGCCGTACAGGTTTCCGGCTTTGTCCTCGGTCACCCCGGCAACGGGGAACGCACCATCATTTCCACCGGTAAAGGCATGAAGCACTGTTTCGGTGCCATCGGGTGCCAGTTCAAACACTGTACCGCAACCGTGAATTTTGGACAGCTCGCAGTCACCGCTGTCGCCCATTTTGGTCGTGCCATAGAGGTCGCCGGCTGAGTCCTGGATCAAGTCGCCTAGTGGGAGAGCGCCATCCCCTCCAGTAAAGGCATGGAGTACCGTTTCGGTCCCGTCGGGAGCGAGTTTGAAAACGGTACCGCAACCCAGGTTACAGCTCCCGCCGCCGCCGCCTGCCGTCGTGCCGTAGAGATTACCCCCCGAATCCATAATCAGTCCTGCAGAGGGGTAAGCGCCGTCACTTCCACCGGTGAAGGCATGGAGAACACTGTAGCCCGCCTGAGCTGCACCGGCGCTGAGCACGAAGGCGAGTGCGGTGATGAGTGTTCGCATGGAAGTCCCCCCCGGTGGAGCGCCGCAATCGAGTAGGGGATACCTAAATGCGCTGGCCGTCAATGCGTTGGAACGCCTGGCACTGGTCAAGTTTGAATTCTGGCCCCTAAAAAGCATCAATCGCGACGAAGAATTTCCAGAGACACACTAGGGTGATGATCCCTAGTCCGGTGCCGTCTATTGCCATGTCCCACGATAATTTGTTGAGCCTGTTGGTGCGCTCTTCCGAGAATTCCGATTCCTGTTCTCGGAAGTCTTCGACATCTTGGGCATTCAGACGGCGCTCAATTCTGTCTAGAGACGCGGCTAGAACATACACGCTGTGGGCAATGCCCATTCCGATGAGCCGAATAGTAACGTACAGAACGCCTAGAATTGGTAGAATAATTGTCTCTGGTCGACCGGCTACGAAGCTGAGAACGGCCACCACAACGGCAACGTAGAAGATATTGACACCAATTTTCCAAGCGTATCCTAGTGCGGCCACGTGCGTCCCCTGCAACTGCCATGAGAGATAATGCACCCATGCCCAAGCGGCCCCAAGCCAAGAAAACGACCGGACGCCATCCCAAGCAGGATGATAGCCAAACGGCCCTCTCCGTGGTCGAGAGAGCGATTGGCGGCAAGCTGGTCGACCAGTCTAAGAAGCGTCGGCAGGCGCTTCCAAAGCTGGGAAAAGCGGCAAAGGCTTAGGGCCTTTCGGCGCGGCAAGTTTAAGCGGCTTCGGCTTACCTGTTGGAAGCGTCTTAGTATGCACGCGCGCAAAATTCTCGATGAACTCTTTCTTGTTCGCGGAAAGCGCCATGATCGTGATCGTCGACGTGATCTGACGATCCAGATGTATGTTTCCTGTATCAGTCAGGAGCCGATGATGTTGGTAGGCCCGGTGTCCGGCCTCCGTAACCGGATTTAACCGCTTCAACTCGTCCAGAACGCCGGGCGGCAGCATCTCGTAAATGTAAGTGTTGATGAACTTTCCCACATATTGCGGCATTCTACGATTGCCCGGCACCCACTGCCAGCCGTGAATCCGGTAAATCTGCCTGAAAAATTCAGTCGGGAATCGTTCGGTCCATTTGCGAAGGTCCGGCGCAATATAGTCCAACAGGACTTGCGCAAGGATTTCTTCACGGACGGTTTGGTCCTGATACCCAGTCGCACGGTCGACCAGCGTGACGATGTGCTCTCTGGCCATCGCCCGCATGAGCATATCGCACGTCTGCACCAGCCGTTCCTGCGTCGGCAGAAGCACGCCGGGTCCACTGTGTTTTAGTGCCTGCAAGTGCGCGTCACGCGCTTTCAGGTACACTTCGCAGACTAGCGGCAACAGTTTTGCATCGTAACCGTAGGCTTTCACACCGCGAAGGGTTCGAAAAACAACGGGCGTTGCCGCCTGCCTCAATTCATCAGAGACAAACGGCAGCAGGTTTTCTGCCGCGAGGAACGGCGGCAAACCGCCAATGCGCAGCATCTGTCGACTGCCTTGGCCGCCCTTCGCTTTGCCAGCCCGACCCAATGTCGTGAGCATCGTTTCCTGGGTGAGCACGCGCAGCCTCGTATCCAAGACGGCGCAGGCGATAGGTCGACCAGCAAAGTCGATCGTGCCGTCGACCACGGCATGGGGAATATCCTGTGTGTGGCGGGCAAGCGCGGCATTTCTAGCGATCTCGGATCGGCGCTCAGGGAGGGTGTTGGCCGCCCTTGCCAGGCCGCCCTTCGAACCGCGTTCCTCTGGGCTTTTCATGTTAGCCATTGAATTTCCTTCGTTTTTTCAGGTCGACCAAGGCTGGTCGACCGCCATCAGCTAAGCTACGCCAAAAATAATTGCTAAGCAAGTGTGATTTCTACTTGCTAAGCACTTTAGCTAAGCATATAGTCGACGGCATGAACAAGCTGCCTCTCGCCAAGCGCACCCAAGTCGTCTCGGCCCTTATGGAAGGCGTCGGGGTAAACGCAACCGCCCGTTTAACGGGCATTTCCAAGCCGACCATATTGAAGCTAGTCGCGGACCTTGGCTGCGTTTGCGCAGCCTTCCATGACCGGCACGTCCGGAACGTGAAGGCAAAACGCATTCAGTGCGATGAAATCTGGACGTTCAATTATTGCAAAGACGCCAAGGTTGCGATGGCCAAGGCTGCGCCTGCATGCGCCGGGTCGACGTGGACATGGACTGCGATTGAAGCGCAATCAAAGCTGATGATTTCGTGGCTGGTCGCGGACCGGACGGGCGAAAGCGCGCTCGCGTTCATTCAGGACATGGCGTCCCGTATCGTCGACCGGCCCCAGATCACCACAGATGGTCTGGCGTCCTATGTCGCAGCCATAGACGAAATCTTCGGCATAGATGTGGATTTCGCACAGTTGATCAAAGTCTACGGGGAAGCTCCGGAAGGCACGCCGGAGCGCAAATACAGCCCGCCAGCCTGCACGGGCTGCTATGGCAAGCGGATCACTGGTCGACCAGACGCGCGTCATGTGTCGACCAGCTACGTCGAGTCACATAACCAGAAAATCCGGCAGCAAAATCGCCGCTTCACTCGTCTGTCGGCTGGCCATAGCAAGAAAATCGAAAACCACGTCCACCATCTGGCGATCTACTTCGTGTTCTACAATTTTGCCCGCGTCCATTCCTCGCTTCGCATGTCGCCAGCGATGGCAGCGGGCATTGAAAGTCGGCTTTGGGAGATTGAAGATATTGTGAAGCTATTGGACGGCGAGGAAATGGCCAAAGCCGCATGATATAATTGCGTAACGAGGGGTGATTCGCAAAACTTCAAGGAGAAAAATCAATGAGTAATACGCCTTCCAAAACAGTAACAGTGCATCCCATCACATCCCCCAAGATCAAACATATCTCCGGCGTCGGCGAAAAGACGCCTAGCAAACTGTCAAACAAGCAGATTCAATCCCTCAGTGCTTCCGTCCAGCGCCACATTGAGCCGCGCGGTCCGGGCGGAAAAGTGAAATAGCGTTACAAGGGCCACGATTGAATGATTGCCCGGCGTGGGATGCGGATGATTCCGCACCCCTGCGCCTTCGGCTGGTCCAAATCGCCAAGATTCGGCGCGAGCGCGATGGCATCCTTGGTTTCAGCGATCACAAATCCGACTGATAGACACGAAACCGTTTGCGGAAGATCGTAATCCTCGATCCACTGCCATGCTGGGATGGGGCGCGCGCTATCCTCCCACCGAACCATCACGAGTGGAAACGGAGCATCGGGACGCGTCTTTTTCTTCTGCCTCATTCAAACTTTACCAGTGCCGAACGCCTTGGCAACCGGTCCCTCCCACTGTGCCCGCTTTTTGCGCCGCTATTCGCTATTTGGGGCCAATTCGTTCCGTTTTCGCCTTCCCCGCCCGCACCATGAGAACACGCGAAAAGTGCTGATATTGCAGGCGTTTGTTGATGGCTGGGGGACTAGGATTC
>PKWC01000192.1 GCA_003131925.1 Alphaproteobacteria bacterium
ATCACAAAGATCGCTTTGCCCTGGCAAATCTTGTCGGTCAGCACGACTCCCGGCCCGCTGCCCTCGATGGTGAGGTTGCCGGTCGTCCATATCGCGCAGTCGTAATAGGTACCCGGCGCGATGCGAATTGTATCGCCTGGGCGCGCCGCGGCCACGGCCTCGCTTGGCGCCTTGTAAGGTTGGCCGGAACCGACCATCAATGTTGCGGCAGCCGCCGGCACGGCAATCAGAGCGGAGAGCACCATCAGCCCGAGGATTTGCGTGCGGCAGCCTGATCGAACGGCCACGATCCTCTCAAATCCTCGCATCGAACGTCTCTCCAGCCCAACGCTGACCCCGTAACAGGGGCGAAGCAATTTTCAAAGTGCGGCGACGCGTGCCCGCGACGGCAGGTGACCGTCTCAACGCCGCAACCCGTTCGCATTTGGCTGTGCGTGCGGTGTCGCTTGCGGATTATAGCGGAGCCCTTCAGCATCGTGGACGCAATTGGGACGCTGCTCGCATGCTCTACGTTCTCTCGAAGATTTTCTGGGTGATTGCACAGCCGAGCACGTTGCTGCTTCTTGTTTGCATCGCCGGCGCGCTGATCTCGCTTTGGCAGTCGCGATTGGATTGGGGCCGCGGGNNGGTCTTTCTGCCTGCGCGTTGCTGCCGGTCGGAGCCTGGCTCATGGGGCCGCTCGAAGACCGTTTTCCGCCGCTGCGCCAAATGCCGGCCCGTGTCGACGGGATCGTCGTGCTGGGGGGCGCGATCGACCTCAAAGAAAGTGCGGACCGCGGCATGCCGGCATTGAACGAAAGGGCGGAGCGAATGACCGCCTTCGTGGCGCTCGCACGCCTTTACCCCCATGCCCGATTGGTTTTCACAGGCGGCAATCCCGATTTGCTTTCGGCCGGCCCGACTGAGGCGGAAGTGGCCCGCGTCTTATTCGCAGGGTTGGGCCTCGACCCGCATCGTCTCGTCTTCGAGGCCAAGAGCCGCAACACGCGCGAAAATGCGCTGTTTTCGCGCCGCATCGAAAATCCCCGACCGGGTCAAATCTGGCTTCTGGTCACCTCAGCGGCCGACATGCCCCGCGCGGTCGGCTGCTTTCGCGCGGTGGCATGGCCAGTTCTTGCGTTTCCCGTCGACTACCACACGCGACACCGGGACATGGGTGGGGTTCCCGGTCTCGTAGCAGGACTCAAAGAGTTCGATTGGGCTGCGCATGAATGGATTGGACTCGTTTACTACCGATCGCGCGGATGGACGTCGTCGCTGTTCCCCGGCCCGTGACCGATGCGGGAACGGGGCACAGGAACCAGTCTAAGCAAATCCGCGGCGGCGCCAAACAGGCGTGGCTGTTTATTACGTAGTTGGTAGGTAGCACACCTTGACCCGCGCGGTGGCACGGAGAATGCAATTATTGCGCGTTCAATATTCGCGCATTTTTTGTGTCAACGAAATCTCGGTGCGTGACGCAGGGACACCTCGCCCTATTGGCGAAGTTTATGCAGCGCGTTTCGCTCTAATACGCCTGACGTCTTGAGGCGTGATATTTCGCCGTGCCATTTTCAGATCATAATGGCTCTGGAGATTCATCCAGAATTCCGGGCTGTTGCCAAAATACAAACCGAGCCGAAGCGGGGTATCTGCTGTAATTCGACGCCTATTCCGAATGATCTCCGTTAGTCGATTCGGTGAAATCCCAACCGCCATAGCGAGCTGACTTTGGGAGAGGCCGTACTCAGCCAGAAACTCCTCTTTTAGCATTTCACCTGGAGTTACCGGAGCAAACTCGTCAGCCATCAGAATCTCCCATCAGTGATAGGCTACGATTCGGACTTCGCATGGATCGCCATCGTCCCATTTGAAGACAATGAGGCAAAAAAGGCGGAGCCCGTCATTGGAACATTGATATTCGGTGGCGGATTTACACCACCAAGCGTGCTTTGGTTTTGGTCCGCAGGCGGTCGCATTCGCTGCGCCACCCTTCGCAATAGGCCGCACCATCCCTCACGCCGGCGGGCGCCGCGGCTTCATTGCACGCAATGTCCAGGAACCAGAGAAAATCCTTAGCCGACGCCATATGATTTGAGAAACAGATGCGCTCCAAACAAGCGAGCCGGCCGCAATCACCATCGCAAAGCGTTTGCAAATTGTCTGATTTGGCTCGACTCTGTTTCATCTCCAGCAATCCGGCCTTGACGAGTTCGATTCGGCGCTCGATTTCAGCGCGCAATGCCACGTCCGACCACGCGTCCGCATCCTGTGGAGCAGCAGAACGCTTTTGTTTGACCGCAAGGCGTGCGGCGTACACATCGATAAACTCATGGAGGAAAGCCATGACAGCTTGCGTGTCCGTCTCCGAGTGCCCCGCGTAACACCTCCCGCGAATCTCCTCCAACACCACCTGTGCCCCGTCGCGAGCAATTCTGTCCGTCTGTTCGAGCAGCGCCTCGACGATGATGGATTCTGCTTCAGCTTTGAGTTGGCGCGCCCGAACGCCATATACTTTGGGCTCTCTGGGCTTGGCGAGTTGTCCGCTACGGCCATTTTCCTTCAGCATCCTGCGCAGACGCGCGCGGGCCCGCGATGGCCGTCGGGCCGCAGTTTCGGCGACGCGCTCGGCGAAAACTTCCCCATACGAAAGCCGCTCTTGTTCCAGAGCTTGCTTGCGCAAGCGCAGCTCTCTTTGCAAGCTCTTCGCATGTGCGTCCATCATGACACGCAAAAACGGTCCATGACCGCGCCCACAATTTCATCAATCGCCTGGAACCAAGCGGCGCGATAGACGTCGCGGTCATGGAGGTCTTTGCACCAGACGACATCGCTGCGGATCATGTGGGCACGCGAACGAAATAGGTCCGGTGTTGCAAAATGGTTGGACGAGGCGAGCCGCTCCAACGCCGCAAGCTCGGCGCGCTCACCATCCTCTTCGTCCTGCTGGGCAGGGGTGCAGACGGGCAAGTGGGCAAAGATTTGGACGCGGCCCCTCTGGCGTTCGTGCAGAATTGTCACGTAGTCATGGATGTCGTCAGGATCCCAAATCCGTCTGGTCGCAATTGCCTTCATCGGTTTGTCGCGAAACTGATCCATAAGCCGCTCAATTTTGCGCTGGCGCGCCCGCCAATCCTCATCCTCGCCCTTCTCGTCCTTGAGGATCGCAAGCCAATCGAGGAACCTGTCTGCATTGGCGGGATTGAATTCAACTGCCTCATCTAGGAGCGCAATCTCGGCCACGTATTGGACACGCCGTGCTTCATCCTCGTTGGAGACCAACTGCAATTTTCTTGCCGGCCGCCCACGTCCATTTTTCTTCGGTTGGTAGTAGCGGCGGCGTTTCTCCAGCGCGGCGTTGTGCTGCTGTTTGCCCAAATTCTTCTCATCAAGCGCGTCGAGAAGATAGACGACCAGCCCCCGCTGGCGGCGAAGGTCACGCCGGATCTTGAGCTGCGAATCGTTGGCCATGATCGGCCCTTCTCCGTTCATCCTTGCGAGCGCTTGATTACGCAGGCTGCACGACAACCGACATGTGGCCTGATGTTCGGGTCGATGCGGGTTTGACCGTAACTTCCACGTCCTGACCTAGAATGGTCAGGAACTCCATCAGGCGCCCGACGGAAACTGCCACTGGGCGGCAACGCATGAGGGCGGACACTTGGGCTTGGGTCGTACCGAGCAGCCTAGCCGCCCGGCTCTGTGTAATCTCGCGTTCCTTGATCAGCCGGTAAATCTGCACGGTCAGTTTTGCTTTGAGGAGTTCCTGCTCGGAATTGTGCAGGCCAATATCCGCAAAGATGTTGCCGCTGCTTCTTTCGTGATCTTTTTTCATAGTTTAAACCTCCTTGACATTACCGGCGTAGAGTCGCTCAGCGGTTTTCAGCCGTTCGCGGATCATGTTGATCTCATGCCTTGGCGTTGCGATGCCGCGCTTCGATTTCTTCTGGAACACGTGCAGCACATAAATCTTGGTCGCAAACCGAACTGTGTAGACCGCCCGATACGTATTGCGATCGTAGTTTTCGATCAGCTCAAGCACGCCCGCGCCGCGAAATCCTCTGAGTGGTTTTGCCTCGGGCGGCATTTCTCCGAGCTGAGCCGCGAACAAGGCAAAGCCGAAGGTGCGCCGAACCACGGGCGGAAATCCTCGCAAGTCCTTCCGGCTTGACCCGACCCAAATAAGCTCCTTTGGCCTGATATCATTCATCATCTAGTTATATAGATATATGGATATACATCAAGAGGATAATTCCAAGGCTCGACTTAATCCTTCCAGCAGAACACCGATCGCGGCGAGACCGATGGGCGAGGGCCCAAAGTTCATGCCTTCCCCGATAGGGCGAATTTCTTCGCAAGCACCAGTCCCGGTCCCACGATGCGATAGGCATGACGCGGCGGACGGCCCCGCCCTTCCGAGGCTTCCCATCTCGCTTCCAGAAGGCCCGCCTGCGCCAAGCGAATGAGCAATGGATAGATCGTCCCGGATTTGAGGCCGGTCTCGGAGGCGAGCGACCAGCCGTGGCGCCAACGCCGTGCATCGGCGGCCAAAGCAGACAAGACCAAGATGGCGCATGGCGAAATGCGAACAGAGTGTGCCATCTGGCAATCTCTACCTATGTAGATATACCGGTCAACCCGCGCCCTCCGCAGGGAACGGCGCTTAGGGCTTTCGCTGGGCCGGCCTTTTGTCAGGAGGCTTTGGCGCGACCGTCGTGGCGACACAGCGTCCAGCAATTGGGCACAGATTCGCTGTGGCGTTCGCCCTTAATTTGTCGCGTGCACATTGCCGCCGCGCCCGTGCTTTGGGTTTCTTTGGGATAATCGGAAGGAAGATGGTCTTCGTTGGCACCGATTGTCTACATATGTAGAGAATATCCGCGCCCAATCCGTCGCAGCCCTACGAGAACATGGTTGAATGCCGAGTCCTCTTTGTTCAATTAAAATGACGATGTTTCATGATTGCATTTTGTAATGCCGAATCATGTCCGAAATGATTCGTGTTGCCGACACAAATCTCGCGTCAATAAAAGGAATTATACTATGATATTAAGCTGTTACAAGTGACATGAAGAAATAATTGAGCGCAAGTTGGACACATGTGCTGCGCTTTTTGCATGTGTATGAGGAATTCAAAAAGTCACTGAAAATCACCCTCGGCAACCCACAACCTGCTCGGATCTCGCAAACGCTTTCGCGAGCCAACTAAACTCTCTTTGTCCCCCGCTGATCGGCGTGTCGGACAGCGCCAAGGGGGCCACCTCCGCGCATCTTCGTTCTACCAATCCACCACCACTGGCCTGCCTCCATTGATCTCGTCGGCGCGCTGCTGGCGGTAGATGCTGCGCATGGTGGCGTAAGCATCCAGCGATCCTTTTTCCAGTTCGTGCCTCAGCAGCATATTGCGCGCATGGGTCAGATAGGGATCCCAGATGTGCACGCCGGCCGTCACCCCGAGACGATCCAGCAGGGGCCAGCCGGTCGGCAGCCACGTCAGTGGATCGATGAACAGATCTGTTCCGTCGCCGATGAGATCGCGCGGCGGCTCGGGCCCAATGATGGGCAGCACGAGAAATGGGCCTTCTCCGATTCCATATCGGCTCAGCGTCTGACCGAAATCGGCGCTCTGCTCCGGCAGGCCATGCTTTGCAGCGAGGTCCACGATGCCGCCCAATCCGGCCGTCGAATTGAGCGCCATGCGTGACGTCATGCCGCCGGCGCGCGCAAATTCCAGCTGCAGGATGTCGTTGGCAATTGTGACGGGTTCTTCGGCATTGGAGACGACGTTGTGTATACCGATCCGCACGGGCTTGGGCACGTTGTTGATGTAGAGGCCCGCGATGTTCAGCACAATGTACTGATCAAATTTTTCGTCGAAGCCGTAGACCGCACGGTTCATTGGCTCGAAGCGGTCGTTGGCGGCCACGGCTTCGGGCGAATTCGTCGTGCAGGCGGCCAAACCAAGCGCACAGCCCACGAGGACGATAAAACCTACCGTGCGCATCGGCGCCCCGCTCTCCATCCCGCTCGAAGCATCGCATAGAAGAACGCAACGGTCACAAGTGGAGTGCCATGAGTACGAAATATTATCGCCGCCGCACGTCACCTTGCACCCGATAGCATTCGCCAGGTGTCACGCGGCAGCCGTTCGCTCTTCCTTCACCCAGAGCATGCCGACGAGGCCGAGTGAAAGAAACAGCATCACGGCGATCATTCCGCCCCGCTGGCTAGCAGTCCACACGGTGAAGAGCGTTGCGCTCGATGTGGCGAGAAACGTCGTCGACTGCCCCGACAGGGAGAAGAGGCCAAAAAACTCGGTCATGCGTTCGGGGGGCGCGATGCGCGCCATCATGGTGCGCGCGTTGGCGTAGGACGCGGTGACGAAAATCGCGGCCAACATGACGATGCCGACATAGATGAGTTCCGGCCAGCTGCGGAAAAACGGCAGGCTGTGCACGGGTGGAGAATGCGGGTCGTAGGGAATGAACCACAAGATCCGATCCAGACCCATCGAGATCGAAAGAACCCCGGCCACCAGTGTGCCGCCCACCGAAATGAAAATCGCCTTCTTCGAGCCGAAGCGGTCGTCGAGCCAGNNTTGTTGTAGTCGCGGTCGTCGAGCCAGCCGCCGAGGAAGCCCCCGAACACGGCGAACACGCTGAGCGTGATCCCGTAGACCGTCATCGCGAGCGCACCCCAGTGAAACGTGCCGGCTGCATAGACCCCGCCGAAGGTGAGCAGCGCCGTCATGCCATCGTTGAAGAACAGCCGCGCGGCCAGATAGATCGCGACGTTTCGGTAATGCTTCAGGCTGCGCAGCGTGCGAATGACGGAGCGGATGCCCTCAACCGATGCTTCGCGCCAGCTCACACGCTTTTTCGATCGATCCGGCGTCCATAACAGCAGCGGAATCGTGAACACAAGGATGCAGAGGGCCGAAATGGGTCCGGTCAGACGCTCCGGCTCATGCGCGCTTTGATCGATGCCGAATAGCGGGTGAGAGGGAATGAAACTCCAGCCGACGTGTCCCGGAAGAACAAAGGCGACCAGCATGAAGATCAGCAGCAGCAGGCCCGAAACATTTCCCAGCGCAAGGCTGAGTCCCGAGAGCCCGCCGATCCGTTCATGCGACGCGATCGAGGGCAGCATTGCGTTGTAGAACACGCTCGCGAACTCGAAAGCGACCGAAGACACGGCGACGAGAGCCCCGATCCCGAACAGCGAAAGCCCCTGCCCGGCCGGTTTCGCGTACCAGAGCAGCGCGCTCGGCACGGCAATCAGCATGGCGAAGACGAGGATCCACGGCTTGCGCCGCCCGCCGGCGTCCGACATCGCGCCAATAAAAGGCGCGCAGACCGCAATGATAAATCCACTGATCGCCTGAATGTCACCCCACATCGCTTGGCCGCGTACCGGGTCGTGCGCCACGACGGTGTTCGAGAAATAGGGCGCGAAAATGTAGATCGTGATGAGCAGGACATAGGGAATACGGGCGAAATCGAACATCGCCCAGGAAACCTGGCCGAGCGTGCTTGCAGCGGGGCCGCCGGTACTGGAAAGCCCATGGGGCGAATTGAAAAACTGCGCGACGCCCGCTGCCTCGATGGCTGCGGCCGAGGCGGGGCTTGAGGGCGTCTCGCCGGGGAACGCCGCCATGGGCCGCTCCAGGATGATGCGGCAGCTTTGTAGCGCGAAGATCCTGCCGCCGCAAAAGACCGCAGCGTAGCGGCTTCGTGTTTGCCGTGTGGGTTGCATCTGCTAAGACCGGCAGGCGCCAAAAAAATGGCCAGGGGAATCCGGGAATGCCCGCGAACCGACCGCTCGTAATCGTCACGCGCAAATTGCCCGACGCGATCGAGACGCGCATGCGCGAGCTGTTCGAGACGCGGCTCAATCTCGACGATACGCCCATGGACCAGGCCGCATTGATCGATGCGGTTCAGAAGGCCGACGTTCTCGTGCCCACAGTGACCGACCGCGTCGATTCGAAAGTGCTTGTGCGCGCCGGTTCCAATCTCAAACTGATCGCGAATTTCGGCAACGGCGTGGACCACATCGACGTCAAGACGGCGCTTGAACGCGGCATTACCGTCACCAACACGCCCGGCGTCCTCACCGAAGACACCGCCGACATGACGATGGCCCTCATCCTCGCGGTGCCGCGCCGGCTGGTCGAAGGAGCAGAAGAGTTAAAGGCGGAACGATTTGAGGGCTGGTCGCCGTCCTGGATGCTCGGACATCGCATCTGGGGAAAACGGCTCGGCATCATCGGAATGGGCCGCATCGGTCAGGCGGTAGCCCGTCGCGCGAAAGCCTTCGGTCTGCAGATTCACTATCACAACCGCAAACCCGTTCACCCGCAGATCGAGCGCGACCTCAGCGCCACTTATTGGGAAAGCCTCGACCAGATGCTGGCCCGCATGGACATTGTCTCCATCAATTGTCCGCACACGCCAGCCACCTATCACCTGCTCTCGGCGCGGCGGCTGAAGCTCATGAAGCCCACGGCCTACATCGTCAACACGGCACGCGGCGAGGTCATCGACGAGAACGCGCTGGCGCGAATGCTCGAAGCAGGAGCCCTGTCGGGCGCCGGGCTTGACGTGTTCGAGCGCGAGCCCGCTGTCAATCCCAAGCTGATGAAACAGAAGAACGTGGTGCTGCTGCCGCATATGGGCTCGGCCACCATCGAGGGACGCGTCGATATGGGCGAGAAGGTGATCGTCAACATCAAGACCTTCGCCGACGGCCACAAGCCGCCCGACCGCGTAATTCCTGCGATGCTTTGATCGGCGGCGGGCGCGAAGATTCGCAGGGAGGCAGTGAGAAGTGGTTGCGCGCTTCGCGCGGTCCTTCTCAGCGTCTCGCCGCCTCATTGTGATTCTTTGTTCACCCAGGCGAAGAGTTACAAGGATTCGCGGCTGTAGATCACTGCATTCCAGAAACGGGCACGGTGCACACCGGACTTTTTGAACCCGCGCTGTCGCAACTCGCGGCCGATGAGCAGGTTGAAGTAACCGTGCGCAACGAGCGCAGCTGCGCCGTCCTGACGGGCGCGGGCGACAAGGATGTTGGCTGCTTCGCGGGCGCGATGTTTGGCGCGCCGATAATTCTCGATCTCCGGATGATATCCGGCGTGCCAAAGAATCCGCGCGACGACTGCCCATTTCGGGACTCGCATGCGAAGAATCGGGATGGGCGGGGAAGCAAGCGGCGCTTCGATAAAGAGAGGGTCGGCGATCAGCTCGGCATGCGGCGCCAGCGCGCGCGCGCTGTCATGAGCCCGTTTGCGGCCGCTCGTGAACACGGCGGTAAGCTCGCCGACCAGATCCTGCAATTCGTCGGGCGGCGCACTGTTCGGATCGAGGCCCGCTTCCTCATAGGCGTCGATATACAGGCGAAATTCCTGGTGGGACGCCCGCGGCGCAACCTCGATGTCCGGCCGTCCGTGACGAATGAGAATAATGCGCAGCGCGCGCCCGACATCGGCTTCGCCGGATGAAGCGTGCTCTTCCAGAGAGGCGTTTTGATTCGGCCTGATTGCCGCCCGTTGTGCTGTCATGCCCAATTCTTAGGATATCAGGGCGCGATCCCGCGCGAAACACAAGATAGGGGGTAACGCCGAGATGCAACAGGGCGCGCTTCTGGGCAAGGTTGCCCTGGTGACCGGCTCTGCAACCGGAATCGGCGCAGCTATCGCCATCACTTTCGCGCAGGCCGGCGCCAATGTCGTCATCAACTACACGAAGAGCAAGGCGGAAGCCGAGGCCACTGCCGAACTCGCCAGAGAGCGAGGAGCAGAAGTCCGGATCGTGTCGGGCGACGTCGCCAAGGACGAAGACTGCCGCCGGCTCGCACAGGCCGCACTGGATGCGTGGGGACGGATCGACATTCTCGTCAACAATGCCGGCACCACCAAATTCGCCGCACATCATGATCTCGACGCGCTGGACGGCAAGGACTTCACCCGTCTCTACGCGGTCAATGTCGTCGGGGCGTTCCAGATGATCCGGGCGTGCCGCGATGCGTTGAGAGCGGGCGGCGAAGGCGCCGTCGTCAACATCTCTTCGATCGCGGGCACTGCCGGCGTCGGCTCTTCCGTCGCCTACGCCGCTTCGAAGGGCGCGCTCAATACGATGACGATTTCGCTGGCGCGGGCGCTTGCACCGCAGATTCGCGTCAACGCAATTTGTCCGGGCTATGTGGCTACGCGCTGGTTCAAGGACCGCTTCGGTCCCGAGCGCTTCGAACAAATCAATGCAGAGCAGGCGGAAGCAGCGCCTTTGAAACGAACCGGCCAGCCGAAGGACATCGCAGATGCTGCATTGTTTCTCTGCAGCGCTGCCTCACGTCACATCACCGGTGAATTGCTGCTCGTCGACGGCGGCCTGCACCTCTCCCTGCCGCGATGAACCCGGACAGGTTTGCGCGCAGAGGGGTTGATCGCACTCTCAGGCGGAATGGCGGTGGTTACCGTGAGTGTTTCATGTCTGGCGCATTCATCATCCGGAACATCGCCGGGCCGCCGGTCCGGAAAAAACGCCACAGGAGGACTGCGGCAAGGCTCAGGAACAGGAGATTGAGCCACGTCGTGTAATTCCAGCGGATCGCCGCTTCGACGACGAGAGCATGATGCTGCTTCGGCACAAGTCCGAGCACACCGAACAGGGCTTCGACGACAAACGCGGCGCCGGCCATTGCGATATAAAACGTTATCAGCAGGAATCCCATCATCCTCCATCCGTAATATTTGCGGTAAATGTCGAGCACGGGAAGCACGATGAGGTCGGCGAAAATGAATGCGATGACGCCGCCGAAGCTGATGCCGCCGTTCCAGAGCACCGCCGCCAGCGGAATGTTTCCGACGGAGCAGACGAACGAGATCACGCTGACGAGCGGTCCGATCAATGGTCCCCAAATCCTCGCCAGCAGCGGATGATGGACGAGAAAGAACGCCTGCCAGAATTGCGGCGGCACCCATGCGGCGAGCGCACCTGCGATCAGGAGACCCAACACGATATCGATCCACACGGACGCCCAGTCCATGACGAAGTAATGGCTCGTTGCCGTGAATCCCTCGCGCGAAGCGAGCCGCTCCAGAATTGAACCGCGGCCGCGCACCGCCATGTCCATGCCGGCGTGGCCTTCCATTCGGCCTATAAGTCCTTTCTCGGCGTGCTCCTTCGCCGTTTCAACCGCACGCTTCGACAGGAAGCGGCGGAACAGCAGGACGAGAATGGCGACCATGATTGGTGCGCCCACGAACTCCGCGGCGGCGAACCACCATCCCATCAGGACAACGAGGACAACACTGAGTTCGACGACGAGATTGGTCGAAGCCAGCTCGAACGCCATGGCCGCCGTGAAATCCGCACCTTTGCGGAACACGGAGCGCGCTAGCGCGACAGCCGCGTAGGAGCACGACGACGATGCGGCGCCGAGCGCCAGCGCGCGCAGAATCGATTTCGGGCGATCGTCAGGCAGAAGCCGGCTCATCTCCTCGTGGGAAACGACGGCCTGCACGCAGGCCGAGAGCGTGAAGCCCAGGATCAGCGGCCAGAGGATTTCCCATCCCATGGCCGCGGCCAGACCGAGGGCGTGCGCCGGGGCGGTCATCATTCAAGTGTGGCTTCTGCTGTGAATGACCGAAACCTCCGATCGGCGCTTGCCATCAAGCGTCATGCCATGAAAAATTATCGCCGAAAACGGGACGCTCCGCATGAAAAGAGACCTCCCCAACCGTTCGTTCCCGGATGGATTTCTCTGGGGTACGGCCACAGCCGCGCATCAGGTGGAGGGTGGCAACGTCGCGAGCGATCTGTGGCTCATGGAGAACCTGCCGCAGAGCCTGTTCGCCGAGCCCTCGGGCGACGCCTGCGATCACTACCATCTCTATCCGCACGATTTGGCGTTGCTCAAAGGTCTGGGATTTGGCGCCTATCGCTTTTCGATCGAATGGGCGCGGATCGAACCGGAAGAGGGTTTCTATTCGCGAGCGGCTCTCGACCATTATCGGCGCATGATCGCCCAATGTCGCGCCTTGGGCATCGTGCCCATCGTCACCTTTCATCATTTCACGGCGCCTCTGTGGTTCACGCGCGACGGAGGCTGGACGACGCCCAAATCCGTTAGCCGTTTTGCGCGCTATTGCGAGACCGCGGGCCGCGCGGTGGGCGACCTCATCCTCTACGCTTGCACGATCAACGAGGCGAACGTTCCCATGATGATCACCGCGCAACGCGAGGCGGATCGCGGGGCGCGTCGCGAGTCGCCGGAGCGTTTCGCGAAGATCGCGCGGCGGTGCGGCGGCGAGGCCGGACATTGGGCGCCCTTTCTGCATTGCGACGGGCGCGTGGCGTCGCTCCACCTCATCGCGGCCCACCGCAAGGGCTACGAAGCGCTCAAATCCGCCGGGCTCACCTGCCCGGTCGGTATCACGCTGGCGCTGCTGGACATGCAGGCCGAACTTGGCGGCGAGGCAATCCGCGACGCGGCCGAGCATTTGATTCAGGGACAGTTTCTCGAAAGCACGAGAGGCGACGATTTCGTCGGCGTGCAGACTTATACGCGCATCCGCTTCGGACCAAACGGCCATTTGCCGCCGCCCAAAGACGCGGAGCGCACGCAGATGGGATACGAATTCTATCCCGAAGCTCTCGATGCCACGGTCCGCACGGCGGCGCGCGTCTCGGGATGCCCCGTCCTCGTGACCGAGAACGGCATCGGGACCGAAGACGATTCCCGACGCATTGCTTACGCAAAACGCGCCCTGGAGGGTTTGCACGCCGCGATCGCGGATGGCGTCGATGTCCGGGGCTACATCCACTGGTCCCTGCTCGACAATTACGAGTGGCTTGAGGGTTATCGGCCGAAATTCGGCCTCGTTGCGGTCGACCGCACCACGCAGGCGCGCAGGCCCAAATCGTCGGGGTACTGGTTGGGAGAGGTGGCGCGCAACAACGCGTTCATCTGAAGCGCGTCATACACCCTCGACGGCGCGGCGGAGTCCGGAGACGTCGAAGGGCTTTGCCAGAAACGTCACGCCGGCAAATACCGGCTGCGCGCGGGCGGCCGAATGGCCAGTCGAGATGATGATCTTGAGTTCAGGACGCAGGCCTCGCGCCCGGCGCACAAGCTCCTCGCCGCTCAGATCCGGCAGGCCAAGATCGGCGATTAAGATGCCAATCGATGGATCTTCGGCGAGAAGGGTCAGTCCTTCGTGCCCGTTCCCGGTGTCGATCGTCTCCAGCCCCATTTCCGCCAGCATGTCGCAGACGGACATGCGGATGAGGGCTTCATCCTCCACGACGAGCGCCTTTCCCTTCCGCGTCTCAGCCACCCTGGTCACCTACCCTCCCTGTGGGACAGCACCCTACAAGAATGGCTCGCGCCGAACCAGAAGGGATTTCCTTGTCTCGCGATTCCGTTGAATGCGCTAATACGGAACCAAGCATGCGACAAAGGGGCAGTCATGAAGGATTTTGCAGGCCGGACTGCCGTTATCACCGGCGGCGGCGCGGGCATGGGGCGGCAGCTCGCCCTGCAGCTTGCCGCAGAGGGCTGCAGCGTCGCGTTGTGCGACGTTTGCGCCCAGACGATGGAGGAGACAAAGCGCCTCGCACTATCGAATGCACCCCAGGGCACGCGGGTCTCGACCTTCATTGCCGACGTTTCGATCGAGGAACAGGTGCTCGCCTTTGCCGCGTCCGTGGCGCGCGAGCTCGACACCGATTGCATCCATCTCCTGTTCAACAACGCCGGCATCGGCGGCGGCGGAAGCATCGTGGATGGCGATCGCAAGCAATGGGAAAAGACGTTCGGCGTGTGCTGGCACGGCGTCTATTACTGTACTCTGGCGTTCCTGCCCCTGCTCATGAAGGCCGCAGAGGCGCACATCGTGAATATGAGCAGCGTGAACGGCTTCTGGGCTTCGATCGGACCCAATCGTCCCCACAGCGCCTATTGCGCGGCGAAGTTCGCAGTGAAAGGCTTTAGCGAAGCGCTGCTCACCGACCTCGCTCTCAACGCGCCGCACATCAAATGCTCCGTCGTCATGCCCGGACACATCGGCACGGACATCGTCAAGAATTCGCGAATGATTCTATCCGGCGGTGAGTCGACGATCGATGTCGCCGCCATTCGAAAGGCGATTGCGGCGTTTGGCGTTGACGCGTCCAGCCTGTCCGACGATCAGGTCGTCGCTCTCGCCGAAGAGCAGGCGCGGCGCTTTCGCGACGATGCGCCGACCACGGCGGCGCAGGCCGCGACGATCATCCTCGATGGCGTGAAGGCCGAGAAGTGGCGAATCCTGGTCGGCAAAGACGCGGAATTTCTCGACGCGAAGGTCCGTGCCGCGCCTGAAGATGCGTATTCGCCGGCATTCTACGAAGGGCTCGTCAGGGAAACAAAGTGGGCGATTTAGCTGTCATCGAGTGATGCTTCGCTCGGCGCGCCATTCGTGGAGCACCAGCGCGATTGTGATCGTATCGAATAGGGCAAAGGCGAGAAGCCAGGGCGACCAGTGGCCAGCGAGGCGATAACCCATGTAGGAGACAAAGCCCGCAAGCACCACAACGGCAACCGGAAATATCCACGTCTTGCCTCGCAGCAATTCAATCGCCAGCGCGAGCTTCAAAAGTCCGTGTGCGAGCAGCCAGATCGCGATGAAATGGCTCGACGCATGCGCGAGACCCTGCGCACCATGGCGGAGGATGTGAACGGTCTTGCTGGCAGGATGAAGCTCAAGCTCCGGTGCCGTAACGCGGATAATGAAGTCATAGATACCCTGTGTTCCCGCGATGGCGACGATCGCGCCTGCGACGCTTTCGATCGCGCCGTCAAGGCCCTTGATGGCGACTGCGGCGAGAAAGGCGAAGCGGAGAGAACGCGACTGCTGCAGGGTGATGCCTTTCTTCAGCGACGCTGCCAACGCGGACGGACTCCACACCTATACATGCTTTCCTTCTCGCGTCATCGCCCGCAATCCGTGGTTTCGCGGGGATTGCGGGCGATGACGATTGTTGGTGTGATCCTGGGTGGTAGCGCGAATGTGCACGCGCTTGCCGACTCATCGCCTTCGTCGGGTACGTTGAGCGAAATCCATTTCGCCGACTACACGCCGCTGTCCTCAAATATGGAACTGGCGCGGCGGATGCTCTCGCCTTTGCAGACGGCAGAACTGCCGAAAGCTCTTGCGCAAAAGGGCGAGAGGTTGAGCGAGCAGCCGGTCGATCTCGCACAGGAGAGTTTCGCTGTCTATGTTCCCGCACGCGAGCCACCGCAAGGCTATGGACTGGTCGTCTTCGTGTTGCCCTGGGACGCGGCGCGGTTGCCGGACGGCTGGGGCCCCGTGCTCGACGAAAAGGGCCTGATCTTCGTCAGCGCCGCGCGTTCGGGCAATGATCAGAGCGCGGTCGGGCGGCGCGAACCGCTCGCCGTTCTAGGCGAACAAAACGTGGTGAATCGTTATCGCATCGATCCGCAACGCATCTACGTCGCTGGTTTCTCCGGGGGCTCGCGCGTCGCGCTCCGGCTCGCTCTCGCCTATCCCGATCTGTTCCGCGGCGCAATCCTGAACGCCAGCAGCGATCCGATCGGCACCGCGACAGTTCAGCTGCCTCCGAAAGATTTGTTTCTTCAATTCCAGGAAAAGGCGCATTTCGTCTATGTCACGGGCGACCGCGACACGGCCCGCTTCGCCTGGGATTTCGCGAGCATGCATTCGCTGCGCGACTGGTGCGTGTTCAATGTGGAATACCAGACAAACAACTTCACCGATCACGAGGTCATGGGTCCCGAAGCACTGTCGCGCGCACTCGATTCGCTCGCAAAACCGATAGAGGCCGATGCCGGCAGGCTTGCAAAGTGCAGAGCCGGAATCGATACGGAGCTTGAAAGCAAACTCCGGCAGGTCCAAGCGCTGATATCCGCGGGCAATCGCGATGCCGCGTGTCGATATCCTGAGNNGAAGGATATCGACACGCGCTTCGGCGGCCTCGCCACTCCACAAACACTCGAGTTGGAAAGCAAGCTCGACAAACCCGCCGTGAAGCCGTAGTCCGTACGCCGATGTGCGGGAAATTCACGCAGATGATGAGTTGGCGCGACTTGCGCGACCTCTCCGGTCTCATCGACCCCTTGAGATCTCCCAGTATTTTGTTCACGGAAAGCCCAGAGCGCTCGCGCCCTCCGGCAATGTAAAGACTGGGCGTCGAAGCGCGCGCTCGGCTTGCCCTTGCATGCCGCCAATCCGTGTGTTACATACTGAACCNNAGAAGTTCCACATGACCCTCACGGGCATGAAGAAGCATGTCGGCGTCCTGGAGCAGGCGGGGCTCGTCGTCACGGAGAAGGTCGGGCGCGTGCGGACCTGCAAGCTCGGCCTGCGCCGGCTGGAGGAAGAAGCGGCATGGATCGAGAGGTACCACCAGCTCTGGAGCGCACGCTTCGACGAGCTGGACAAGGTTGTCGAGGAACTGAAACGGAAGGAGAAGGTCGATGGACGCAAGAAGAGAGAGTGAGCCTACCCCCATGAAGAACCGCACGACGGTGGAACGGAAGTCCGAGCGTGAGCTAGTCGTTACGCGAACCTTCAACGGCCCGGCGCGCATCGTGTTCGAGGCGTGGACCAAGCCCGAGCTGCTCAAGCGGTGGTGGGCACCGAAGTCGTTCGGGATATCCTTCATTTCCTGCGAGACCGATGTTCGTACGGGAGGCACGTACCGTTTCGTGTTCGGCCACGCTGCCTCAGAGCAGCCTATGGAGTTCTTCGGTCGTTACATCGAAGTGACGCCGCACTCCCGCCTCGTCTGGACGAATGACGAAGGTGGCGAAGGTGGGGCCGTCACCACGGTGACCTTCGAAGAACGAGGTGCCGAGACCCTGGTCGTCATGCACGACCTCTATCCCTCGAAGGAAGCTCTCGACGGTGCAATCGCCTCCGGGAGTACGAGCGGGGCGGGCGAGTCGTTCGAGCAACTGGACGCGCTTCTCGTCTCCCTGGGCGCGAGCGTGGCACGGTCATGAAGTCGTCGATCTCAGAAAACTTTTTGGGGCACGCGTTATCGCCACCGCATCTGCTTTCACCGCTGCCTATCTCACCGCCTAGGTCGCGCTTGCGCGCCGCGCCGGAACCGGCTGCATCCACGGGCTACTACTACCAGCGCATGGACTTAATCACGTTCGGCAAGTACGCTACGTGCTTGTTCAATGAAAGTGACTGCCAATGACGAACGCCGAAACGCAGCTCGCCAGCTACTTCGCGAAGTACGAGCCGGCGATGGTCAAACTCGGAAAGGCGTTGCGCGCGAAGCTGCGGGCTCGGCTGCCCGGTCTTTTCGAGATTGTGTACGTGTACGAGAGCCAGAACGCGCTCGTGATCTCATATTCACCTACCGAGCGCGGCTACGAGGGTGTGTGCTCGATCTCGGTGTACCCGCGTTTGGTGAAGCTGGGATTTGGGAAGGGCGCTCAGCTGTCGAAGTCGGACCCGAACAAGCTGCTGCAAGGTCAGGGCAAGACGGTGCGTTACGTCGAGCTGAACTCGGTTGCGGACTTCGACCGCGCGGAGATCGAGGCGCTGATCGCGGACGCGGTGAAGCTCGCGAAGCTGCGTCTCGATCCGAACGCGAAGGGCGCGGTGATCATCAAAGCGGAGGCACAGAAGCAGCGCGCGCGCCGCGCGACGAAAGCTGCGCGACCAAGCGTCGCAAGCTAAAGAAGTAGCGCCATGGGCTCGCGACTGCTGCCAATCGCACCTGTGATCGGCCGGCGCTGAGGATGGTGAAGAAATGAGTATTCCGGAGAAAGATGACCGTGAGGCGCAGGACCGCGAATTTAACAGAAAGCTTGCTGTCGACCGATTTCGACAGGAGCGGTGGGACACGGAAGTTGTCGCTCATTATCGGCAATCATGGGATTCGCAAAAAGTCGCGTTCAGATTTGCGGAAATCGGGTTGCAATCAGCATTCCTGGTCAACGGGGGCGCGCTCGTCGCCATCCCGCCACTTATGGAATGGATTTCATTGCGCGGCCGGTCCGAGGCTCCCATTGATGCGGCCGCATTCGTATTCGGCCTCGTTTTCGCGGCGGCGAGCGCCCTGATGGCCTACGTGAATTTTCTTTCACTGGCGAGCCACTTCGTCGGCGTGGCCGAAAAGCGGGCAATCGAGCTTCGCGCTGAATTCTTTGGAAACGTCCTCAAATCCGACGACCCTCAGCTCATCGAGCGCGCAGAAAAGTTGAAGCGGTCACAATGCACAGTGACGACTACGCAATATGTCGCCGTAGTGCTTTGTGTATTGTCCTACGCTGCCTTCATCGCAGGTGCTTACGATTTCATCGAATTGGGCCGCACCAGTGGCGGGTTCTCAGGAGAGACTCGCGGACACAATGCACAAACGCCTCCGCGTTGACGGTTCCACAAACTGACGAAGACCTTGAAATCACTGGTCGGAGAGAGAGGATTCGAACCTCCGGCCCCCACGTCCCGAACGTGGTGCTCTACCAGGCTGAGCTACTCTCCGGCTTTCTCGGGAGGCGGTCTTATAGAGGCGGCATGCCGACACCGCAACCGAGGACCCCGATCGTTGAAAGCCCGCATGCGACTGAGTAAGGTCCACGCCCCGGCGCGGGCCCGCGTCCTTTGGGGCGTCGCCAAGTGGTAAGGCACCGGATTTTGATTCCGGCATACGAAGGTTCGAATCCTTCCGCCCCAGCCAGCCTGCGCTCTTCGGGCTTCGGCTGGCTTACGCCATCAAACAGGACAAGCTGACGCACGAGCAATGCACAAGGAGAAGCAAAAATGGCAGATGAGCTGACCTTCTATACCAACCCGATGTCGCGCGGCCGGATCGTGCGCTGGATGCTCGAAGAGGTGGGCCAGCCCTACAAAACGGAGCTGCTCGATTTCGCAACCACGGCGAAGGCGCCGGCTTATCTTGCGATCAATCCAATGGGCAAAGTCCCTGCCGTCAAACATGGCGACATTGTCGTCACAGAGTCTGCGGCGATCTGCGCCTATCTCGCCGACGCGTTCCCCGCTGTCCGTCTCGCGCCGCCTTCGGGGAGCAAACTGCGGGGGCCCTATTACCGCTGGCTGTTCTTCGGCGCCGGTCCGGTCGAATCCGCGGCAACGAACAAGGCGTTAGGCTTCGTCGTACCCGAGGACCGCAAAGGAATGGCGGGTTATGGTTCGCTCGCCCAGGTCATCGACGTTCTCGAGAGTGCGGTATCGCGCGGCGACTATCTTGTCGGCGGGAATTTCACCGCGGCCGATCTTTACCTTGGCGCGCATATCGGATGGGGGATGCAGTTCGGCTGGCTCGAGAAGCGACCGGCCTTTGAGCGATACTGGGACCGCATCAGCAAGCGTCCGGCAGCGGTGCGAGCGCGCGAGATCGACGATGCGCTGATACCCAGGAAGGAATGAAACAGCGCCCGCGCGGCCGATCGATCCTTGCGGTGTCAAGGGCGAGTACGTACCCTGGTATCCGCCTCATGGTTCGACAGGCTCACCATGAGGGCCTCCCCCCGAGCCTGGCGATGGATGAGGCTCGAGCCACGTGACCACCCAAATGCTGAAGCCCCGATTGATGCTCGTGGCCACGATGATTCTGGCTGCCGCTGCATCGCGCCTGCTCCCGCATCCGCCAAACATGACCTCGGTGACGGCGGTCGCCCTCTTCGGCGGCGCTTGCCTTTCCGATCGGCGGCTCGCCTTCCTCGTGCCGTTAGCCGCACTTTTTCTCAGCGACCTCGCACTCGGATTCCACGATCAGATGGCGCTGGTCTATGGCTGCTTTGCGCTGATTGTCTGCATCGGTCTGTGGTTGCAACAGCGCCGTTCCGCGCTGACGATCGCGGGCGCGGCGCTTGCAAGCTCGGTGCTGTTTTTCGTCGTCACCAATTTCGGCGTCTGGGCGCTTGACAACATGTATCCCAGGACATTCGCAGGACTGATCGCCTGCTACACTGCGGCCCTTCCCTTCTTCCGCAACACGCTCGAAGGCGATCTCCTGTACACGCTCGTCCTGTTCGGCGGCTTCGCGCTGCTGGAGCGCCAGTTCCCGGCATTGCGGATTGAGACGGCCGAACCTCTGACGGCGTGAGAGCATTCAGGCGTGGATGAACAGCGGAACGGCCCCTGAATCCTTGCCGCACGGAAACGCGACCACGCGCTCGCCGACGCGCTGAAAAATAATGTCCGCGCTCGCGTTTCCCACGAAGAGATGGCGCAGAACGATCGTGTCGATTCCCACCGGCAGCATCGGCTGGGCCACATGGATCTCGCCGCGCTGGCCGTCGACGCGCAGGCCAAGGCACGACTGAAGGATCATGAAAGCCGCCCCCGACGACCACGCCTGCGGCAGGCAGGCGACGGGATAGGCGATCGGCGGCCCGCCCGGCGAGCGCGGAAAGCCGCAGAACAATTCGGGCAGACTCGAGGTGTTAAGTTGCTCGCACGCGTCGAACAGCCCTTCGACGACTTTGACGACGCCCGCGTAATCGCCCGCGCGCGCGAGCCCGAGCGCCGCCATCGCGTTGTCGTGCGGCCAGACCGATCCATTGTGATACGACATGGGATTGTAACGCACGTCGCCCTGCGAGAGCGTCCGGATGCCCCAGCCCGAATTGAACGCGGGCGAAAGAAGCTGTTCGATCACGCGGCGCGCGCGCTTCCGCGACGGCAGACCCGTATAAAGAAGATGTCCGGGATTTGACGCACGAACCCGGCATGGCCGGCGCTCCCCGTCGCGCGCGATCGCGTAGAAGGCCAGATCGTCCATCCAGAAATGCGCCTCGACCGCAGCGCGCAGGCTCTCGGCGCGTTTTCGCCAGCCCGCGGCACTTTCGGGGTCGCGCCTCCGGTCGCAGAGCGCGGCCATCGCACGAAAAGCCGCGAAGGCGTAGCCTTGCACCTCCACGACCGCGATGGGGCCCTGCGCCAGCGTGCCGTCGGCATGGAAAATCGAATCGTTGCTGTCTTTCCATCCCTGATTGACCAGACCGGCGCCGGCGGAGCGATAGGTGACGAATCCGTCCGGATCCATCGCCTGTTCGTTTTCGATCCAGGAGATCGCCGCTTCGATCGAAGGCCAC
>PKWC01000088.1:0-6360 GCA_003131925.1 Alphaproteobacteria bacterium
CTTCTTCAACAGCCTGCTAGCGGGTATCGGACCCGGCCCGTGAGCACTCTATCTTCGTCTGGCGAAGTGCCTCCGCAATAACATCTGCGCCACCAAACACCGCTCGCTCGCCGCTACCGAGGGCTGGCCGTTAAAGTAGCCGACATAGCTGACGCCTCTTTCCGTCAGGCTTCGGTACACCTCGAACCGATGTGTCCCGCGCGTGAAATATCTAACGGGCTGCTCGTCGTCTGCACTCACCGCACCAACTCCCACATCAACATCTGCCCCGGCCCCGGCATAGACCGAATGAGCACCCGTTTCCTCTCCGTGTAGCGCAGCGACGGCCCCAGTCGGCGCGCCACCGCCTTCCTCACGGTCGGGTCCGTGCGATCCAGCCCCCGCGCCTGAATGATCCTTTCAACCAGAGTGGCCGTGCTCGGCGGCCGTNNGCCGTCCGGCGTCCGCGAGCGCTTCCAAGAAGATTCGGGTCACTTCGCTATGTGTGGACGAATTCACGCCACAGGCTGATAAATTTAAGAAAACCGAAGGGCAGGCGCTAGGCTCGGTTTTCGGCCTGCCCAACGGGTGGCCCGGATAGGGGGAGCGGGGTCGGCCTCGGCAACGTCGTGGCCCCTCAGGGGCGCACTTGGCCATCAGAGTGTCTGCATATGAAGCCGGACGCGTGTGTCGGCGGAGCTTGGCTGGATCGGCGGTATCCGGCCTGCTCACATGCTGGGATTGGGATTATTTGTGCAGCCAAGGCGATTTTTTGTGCAAGACGGCGCGCGAGGGCCTTATTTGTGCAAAGCCCCCCTTGTGGGAGAGGGATTAAGCACGAAGGCTATCGACCGCCGCAGCGCGGGTGAGGGGTACACGGCCTGAATAATTCACCCTCAATGCATCGTGCGAATTCAGACCAGCGCGTGGCCGCGCAGGCGTTCCAGCACGCGCAATGGCGCGCGATCCGGAGCCACCATTGCATCGACATCGAGATGAAACGTTTGTTCGAGCACGTATTGCCCCGCCAGCGCCGCATGCATCACCTGGTCGGTGAAGCAGATCCAGGTCGAGCCGGCCGGAAACGCAATTTCGATCTGCGGCGAACGTCGCTGGTATTCTGCGTCGAGCTTGGCGCCGTCATGCAGACCGAGCATCAGCCAGTCATAGGAGGATCGCGTTCCTTTGGTGACGCCGAGCGCGCCCATCATCCAGGCTTGCGCGCGCGATCCTTCGCGCGCGGCCGGAAGGAACCGCCGCGCCATCTCCTCGAACGGCTCGCCCACATGCCAGACGCGCGGCGCGTTGGCCGGATGGATGTTGGAGAAGAGGCGGAGGATGCGTTTTCCGCGCATCGGCCGCGACGGAAATGCGTCCACGTGCATCCGCGTGTCGTCGTGGATCGCCGATGCCGTCCGGCCCGCGATTTCCACCGGCCGGTAGCTTGTCGGCGCGCGGGCGAGGCGATTTGCATAGGCGGGGATCAGCGCCTCCAAAAAGCGCGCTGCATCCCGTGCGAAACGTTCCATCATGTGTTGCATCAGGCTCGCCTGTTCGCCCGTGCAGGATGTGCCGCCGAGCTCGCCGGACGCTTTCAGGCTGACGTTCTTGGACTTTCCGTCGGAGGCGTCCGGCGTGAGCAGCAGGCGCTCGTGTTCGTTGAGCCGAAATTCGAGGCGCGGAAAGAACAGCACGTTGCCGCGTTCGAGCGCGTCGCAAGCGCCGGCTTGCGCGTCTGCGGAAAACGGGCCGTTCCAGCCCGCGACATCGATCGTATGGAGAACATCCATCACGCACCGAGAATAGGCGGCTGCGCCGCAATCCGAAAGCCGTGCCCGGGATCGGCCGCGAGAGAAAAAAGATTTAACGCAGAGGGCGCGGAGGATGCGCAGGGGACGCGGGGGTAGAAGAATCGCGCGCCTTCGGCGCGCAAGAATTTCATCTGCGCCCTCGGCGCTTCGTCTGCGTCCTCTGCGTTAAAATCTTTCTTCTTGGGGGAGTCTATGCGGCGACTTCGGCCACCGGATCGCGCAGAACGTAGCCGCGGCCCCAGACGGTTTCGATGTAGTTGTCGCCCTGGGTCGCCGCCGCAAGCTTCTTTCTGAGCTTGCAGATGAAGACGTCGATGATCTTCAGTTCGGGCTCGTCCATTCCGCCATAGAGATGATTGAGGAACATTTCCTTGGTGAGTGTGGTGCCCTTGCGGAGCGAGAGAAGCTCCAGCATCTGATATTCCTTGCCGGTCAGGTGGACCCGGCTGCCGTCGACTTCCACCGTCTTGGCGTCGAGATTCACGGTCAGCTTGCCGGTGGTGATCACCGATTGCGAATGGCCCTTGGAGCGGCGCACGACGGCCTGGATGCGCGCGACCAGCTCGTCCTTGTGGAAGGGCTTGGTCATGTAATCGTCGGCGCCGAAGCCCAGCGCCTTCACCTTGGCCTCGACGATCGCGTTGCCGGAGAGAATGAGGACGGGGGTCTGCACCTTGGCGAGCCTGAGCGATTTCAGCACCTCGAAGCCGCTCATGTCGGGCAGCTGCAGATCGAGGACGATGATGTCGTAATCGTAGAGCTTGCCGAGATCGATGCCCTCTTCGCCGAGGTCCGTCGTGTAGACGTTGAAGCCCTCCGAGCGGAGCATCAGTTCGATGCTTTTCGCCATCGCGCTGTCGTCTTCAATCAAAAGCACACGCATTCTATTCACGCCCCCTAATGAGCCTCAGGCCGGTTAACTCAACGGCATTGAAGGTAACCGGAAATGGTTAACAACGGCTTGTTGGCCATCCAAGTGCTTCATCACAAGCCAAGGCGGATTAATGCAACATGAGTGGGTCACCATACCCATCCCCTTGATTCGCTTCGTTAAGTTTACCGCCATTTAAACCCTTCCGTTCAAGATGATTGTGGTCGCTGGGACCAAATTCTGCATGAGGGGCTGTCGATGAGGGCTTTGCCGACGGATATCGGAGTTTCGGCGCCTTGGCCCTGCGGGGGCACCTCGGACGGCCTCGGGAGCCCCGGGCGGGCGCGGTTCCCGACGCGACCCGGCGACGGCAGGTCCGCATGAACCGCCGGGAAAGCCTGGTCCGGCTGAAGCGCTTTCGCGTGGACGAGCTGAAACGCCACATGGCGACGCTCGACGGGATGCGCGCGGACGTGACCCGAAAGCTCACCGATCTCGAAGAGTCGATCGCGCGCGAGCGCCAGCGGGCCAATGATTCGGATCTGGGGCGGCTTGCCTTCCCGAGCTTTCTCAAGGCGATGGATGCGCGGCGGGACAATCTGCAGGCGACGCTCAAGGAGATCGAGCGCGAGCGCAGCCAGGCCCAGAACGTGTTCGGCGACGCCTACCAGGAACTGAAAAGCCTTGAGCTCGCCAATGAGCAGGACGTCAAGCGCGCAGCGGAAAGCCAGCTGCGCAAGAGCGGCACCCGGCTCGGCGAGCTCGCTCTGAGCCGCCAGCTCCGCAAACAGGCCCTCCGCCACGTCTGATCAGCCAAACAAGATTTAGCGCAGTGGACGCAGGGGATGCGCGGAGGGCGCAGAGGAAAGATTGGCGCGCTTCGCGCGCCAGAAATCTCAAAGACCGTTCACGAGTCGCGTAATGCCGTCCCGCATATGCGCGACGTTGAAGTTCAACAGATAGCCGAGCCTGAACCCTCCGAGACGGAGATAGCTCAAGACTTGTCCTCGATGAACGGGCATGACTGTCTCGATGGACTTCAATTCCACGACCACCAAGCCGCTTACGAGCACGTCAATCCGATAGCCGTTTTCAACGACCAGTTCGTTGTAGCGAATTGGAATCGAAACCTGTTTTCTGACAGACAGCCCATGTTTCGACAGTTCATGAGTCAAGCAGAGTTCGTAGGCACTCTCCAACAGACCGGGTCCCAAAGCCGAGTGCACCGCCATCGCGGCAGCGACAATTCCGGTACCGATCCGATTCTCCGCTCTAGCGCTCATGATTCCTGCGTCCCCTGCGCATCCACTGAGTCCACTGCGCTGAATCTTCTTCAAGCCGGCTCAGTGGGAATTGGCCGCTTGTTCTTGCTTCAGACAAGACAATCTTGCTTGTCCGTTTAGTCGCAAGCTTCGGAATTGAGACAGAATGCGACGGAGGCGTCACTCGGTCGACGGTCGCCCGTCAATTACCCACGATGGCCCAGCGGTCGGGGAGGAAGCCGTTGAAGGCGGTGCGCACGGCACAGGAATAGGCGCCGATCTCGTCGAAGACGATGAAATCGCCGGGCGCAATCGTTTCGGGCAGCATGAGCGGGCGCGGCAGAAGGTCGAGCGTGTCGCAGGTCGGGCCGTAGACGCGAAATGCGCTTGAACGGTCGGCTTTGGCGCACACGCCGTCTTGCCCGTCCGGCGCGAAGACGCGCAGACGGTAGTCCGTCGTCCAGCCGGGCAATGTCAGTTCGTCGAAGCTGCCATAGATGCCGTCGTTAATGTAGAGCTTGTCGCCCTTGCGCAGCACGACCTGCGTGACGAGCGACATGCCTTCGGCGACGAGTCCGCGTCCCGGCTCGCACAGAAGTGGCAGCCTGTCGGCATCGGGCATCGTCGCCAAAGCTTCGCGGATCGTGTCGAAATACCAATGATAGGGCGGCACGTCGTGCCCCGGGTACGACCAGGGAAATCCACCGCCGATGTCGAGCGCCGCGATGTCGATGCCGGCAAGCGCGGCCGTTCGGCGCGCCATCTCGATAGCCTGCGCGTAGGAGAACGGGCTCAGGCATTGCGAGCCGACATGGAAAGTGAGCGCCGGATTTGCGCCCGCCTCCGCGACGCGTTTCAGGAGGCGCGCCGCGTCGTCGGGCGTGGTGCCGAACTTGCTCGACAGTTCGAGCACCGCGCCGCCCAGGGGCGTGGCGATGCGCACGAAAATGCGGCAGCCCTTGCCGCCCTTCGTCTCGGCGAGGAGCTTGTCGAGCTCGAAATCGCAATCGACGACGAAGTCCCTGACCTGGTACTGTTCGAAAGCGATTTTGGCCGTTCCGGGCCAGCGCACCGGCGCCATAAAATGGCAGATCGCATCCGGAAATCGCCCGCGCACGAGTTCGATCTCGCCAAGGGATGCGGTGTCGAAATGGTTGATGCCGGCGGCATGGACGAGATCGAGCACATAAGGCGCGGGATTGGCTTTCACGGCATAGAGCGTGTCGCCCGGAAATGAATCGATGAAGCGGCGCGCCGCAATATGGAACCGCTCCGGGAGCAGCACATAGACCGGCTCTACGGGCTTGAGCGCCGAAATGAGAGTCTCGACGCTCGCGAAGCGGGGCAGGGCGGCGTTCGCCGCGTGCAGATTCATTTTCTCCAGACCCCGAATATCGGACGCGCGGATGTAGGGGCGGCGGCGAGGGCGGTCAAGGCCGCGGCGTGGCGCTTTCGTGCCAATCCCGCGGGAGCGCGCGCTCGATGGCGGAAAGCGCGTAGAAATTCAGGATGCCGGCCGTGGAGAGGAGCGCGAGGGCTGCGAATGAGAGTATCCGGTCGACACGTATCGTGTCGACCGAAACGTCATTCCATCGGTGCGCTATTTCACTCCCGCAGGGGGCTGAATGTTGTCGTATTCGTAAGTCGAGGTCATCGTCTGATTGCCCTCGTCGATACGCGCCCAGGTTTTCAGCAGCACCCCTCGCGATCTGGAGATCCAGATGCGGTTGTCGCTGTGGGAACGCGGCGATTGAAAGCTGGCCACATAGACGGAAGCGGCCTGCCCTCCCACGGTCTCATCGCCGACGCGCCGGCAGGCGTGCTTGCTGGCTGTGTAGTTCTTCTTCATCCGATCGACCATTTTCTGCGCCGTGATCGGCGACACGTGCCACGCGCCATTCAGCTGGACGTATATTTTCCCGCCCGCGAAGATGGTCTCGGTCATGGCGGGTTTTCCGTTCAGGTTGGAAAACGATACCGAAGCGCGATAGGGCACGCTCATCTGGGCAAGTGCCGTCATCACCGTAACGCAATCGTCGGCGTGTGCGCCCGTCGCGGCGAACATCGCCGCAATTCCAAACAGGGCCGCAATGGGGAAAGCCGCCACCTTCGCAATCATCGTCGTACTCCTTCCGCGGAAACCGCTGCAATGGACATACCCTCGGCGAATTGGCCGAATAAATCCCTTTGCGCGCAGCGATCTGCCGATCTTCTGAGAAGGGTTGAGAAATTTTGAGACCGATTTTGAGGATTCCTCCGCTCGGCGCCCGCATGGTGCCAGCCTCGCTCCAAAGGGCGATCCGCCAGGGTAGACGGCACAGGAGGGTACCATGCGCCAGACCATGAACCTGTTGCGCAGCAGCGCAAGTGTGTGCGTATCGGCATGCTGGCCGGTTGGGAAGGCCGTTGGGAACGTGAAGAACGAAGGAGCCGGGCT
>PKWC01000088.1:6372-11726 GCA_003131925.1 Alphaproteobacteria bacterium
CCCGCTCCCATGACCGCCAACATCAACGCAAATTCGGCTGCCGTGTAGGAGCGAAATCGAAACATTGCTGCCTCCCCTAAGCGCATGCGGTAGCCAGTCTGCACGAAGGAAAAGGCTGACGCTGCCGGGCGTTGTCCTACGAAAAGAACGGCGACCAGACGTGAGGAGGGGATACGTCCGGTCGCCGCTCGCCAAACACCCCAACCCTCGGGTGCCTTGCAGACACTTTGCGCGGGCGGCGTGAAGGAATCGTTAGAGGAAGCGCGACCGGACGCCGGAGCAAGGTGGTCGGGCCGCTAGCCCGATGAACGCTCTCGACTGCGTTGGATATGCACGACTTCAGCGTAATAGAAGCCGCGTTCTCGTTGGCGCCCCTATCCCTTCAAGGGCAAAGGATGGTACGGTAGGCCGTAGGACTGAGCGGCACGCAATAGACAATGACAATCGAATCGACCTTCTGACGGACTGCCCAACCTGCGGCAGGTCCCTTGTCGACGATTTTGCCGATGTCACGGTCGACCATGACAGATACGAGATTCATGCCGCCGACACGATCGTGCGGCTCACCCAAACCGAGTTTTCGCTTTTCTGGATGCTTTATCGGAAGCGCGGACTCACGGTCCCAAAAGAACCTCTATTCGAGCGACTTGTGCAGCTTCGAGGCAAACGCGGTAAACTGGAGCCAAGGACAGTGGACACGCGGATGAGCATCCTGCGCAAGAAGGTCGCGCCGCTCAGGATGCGGATCGAAACGCGATGGGGCAAAGGTGTCGCCCTGTTGCGCGGACCTTGATGCGCGAATATTGAGTCGGTTCATCAAAAAACATCCAGCGTCGGAAAATGGGGCTCGCCGCTGATGCAGTCCCACAAATAGGCGGCGAGGCCCGCGTCACCGGTCCACAGCGAATAGCGGCCGCTGCCATGTTGCGCTTGGGTCTCTCGCCACCGCGCGATTGCGCTCATCGCAAAATGGCGCGCGCGCTCGAGCCAGATTCCGTCCTGCGTGAGAGCGTGGAGCTTCAGGAGCGCATATCCGTTTCCCGCCGTTCCGTGACAGAGATTGCTGCCCTTGGCGAGTGGGCCCGTGTGCCACACGAGATCTCCTGCTTCGCACAAGAGCGCGCGGAGCTCCGGTGTCGAAACGCGCTCGTCCGCGAAGGCAACAATCATTCCCGGTGCACCGTGGCAGATTTGGACGAGGCGGGGTTCGGAGGTCACAAGGCCGTCGGCGCGCCAATTGACGCCGTCGACGCCGTGAACGGCCGTTGCCGTCAGCGTTCGTGAAATTGCGTCGCGAATACTTTCCTGCCGCGAACCGTCGAGCCATTCGAAACCGCTGAGCAGCGCCAGCATGTTGCCGGCAAGACCGTGCACGAGGCCCAGGAAGCGAAACCTGCTGAGGTAGAGTTCCTGCGTCCACATCGGACCCTCGGGCGTCTCTTCAAGTTCCGCGAGAAGTTTCTCCGCCTGAAGCAGAAAGAGCTGCCGCCACCGCCTCTCGCCGGTCATCTCGTGCGCAAATTTGCACGCGAGCATGGTTCCGGGAATTCCCCACATCAATTCCAATGCGGGCAGCGCAAGGTTGGCCGAAATGCGCGCGTGCAGCGCATCGGCAGTTTCCGCGTCGGGCGCGAGACGCATCCACAGCAGGAGAACGCCCACATCGCCCACCAGGAACGAAGCCTGGGAGGTGTCCATGCCCAGATACGGAATCATCTGCGCAAATCCCGTACGGTTGCGGTCGAGAAGAAGGGGCAGCATCTCGGCAAAATTTCCGCCGGAGCCAATGGCGCCCTCGCGGCGCAGGCGGTCGAGCGCCCAGATCACGGCAGTTGCGCCCCAATAAAGCGTCGTATCGCCGTCACGTGCCCATTCGTCAGACGGATGGGCGTTCCACAACCGTTCGCGATCGAAGTGCGCAAGCGCGTCCGCGCAAATTTTTTCAATCGCCTCCCGCACGATTGCTTCGTCCCAGGGTTCTGAAGAAGCGTGAGCCGTTTTCATGATGGAGCCTTGCTTCGAATTATGACTTCGAGGCTGATTCAACAGAAAGTCTTTAGCGCAGAGGNNAGGATGCGCAGAGGACGCAGGGAAGGAACGGCGCGCCATTGGCGCGCAATCTTTTCCTCTGCGCCCACTGCGCATCCTCAGCGACCTCTGCGCTGAATCTTTTTCGAGCTTAGTTCAATTCCCGTCGCCGTTGTCGTCGGGCGGAGGCGGCGGCGGTGGGGGCGGCAATTGTTCCGGATGATGGACCACGATCGCAGGCGGTGGTTCTGACTGGATGTCGTCGGGCGGCGGCGGTGGACGCTCATCCCTATGCATCATCACGACTGCGGGCGGCGGTTCGTCAGGAACGTCGCGTGGTGGTACCGGACCCGCGTCGCCGTCAGGCTCGCCGACCGGAGGCGTGTCCGTGATGTCCGGGCCCTCGGGCGGCCCGGACTCCACGCGGCGTTCCGGCACGTTTTGGACCGGTGGCGCTTCGGCTGTGACATCGGGTGAATTTTTTGGAGTTTCCGCAGAGGCGTGCGGTTGCTCGCCCGATTTGTCGTGACTGTTTCCCGTCAGCCAGTCCCAGAAGGAACTCGAACCGCTCCGCGCTGCAGGAGCCTGTTGCTGGCTTTGCGCGGCTTCGTCGTTCGCGCCGGGTTCGCGCATGCTGGAATCGTTTGACGCGGCGACGGAATCGCCGCTCGTCTCGTCGTCGGACGTGCTTGCGCTTTCGGTGTCGCTCGTGTCCTCAACCGCAGGCTCCGTGGATTTGTCGAGTGTCCTTGCCGGCAGTCCGCGCTCGGCCGCAGTCATGACGTCTTTCCAAATCGCAGCCGGCAGGGTGCCGCCGGTCACGTTCCGCATCGGAGAATTGTCGTCATTGCCGACCCAGACGCCGGCCACGTAGTCGGGCGTGAAGCCGACGAACCAGGCGTCGCGGAAACTCGAGGTCGTGCCGGTCTTGCCGGCTGCGGGACGCCCGATGACGGCATTTGGATAGCCGGTACCGTGCGCGATGACGTCCTCGAGCATCGAGGTCATGATGTAAGCAGTTCCCGCGCTCACGACGTCGGTCGCCGCGGGAAAGCGATCGTCCAAAATGACGGTGCCCAGCGAATCCTTCACCAGCCGAAACGCTGTGGGATCCACGTGCAACCCTTGGTTTGCAAGCGTCGAATATCCGCTAGCCTGATCGAGCACGGTGACGACCGACGAGCCAAGGGCGAGCGAAAGATTGGCCTCGAGAGGAGACGTTACTCCCATGCGATGCGCGTAGTCGATGACACGATCCAATCCAATGCGGTCGGCAAGCTTCACCGCAACGATGTTGCGCGACATCGTCAGCGCTTCTCGCAGCGTTATCGCACCCATGTAGCTGTGATCGTCGTCTTCCGGCGACCATTGCGTGCCGTCGCCCATCGGATAGCTCACCGCAGTATCGTCAACGATTGTGCTTGCCGGTAGCCCCGAATCGATTGCGGCCGTGTAATCGTAGATCTTGAACGACGAACCCGGTTGTCGCCGCGCCTGCCACGCGCGATTGAATTGGTTGTCGAGCGAAAAATGCGCGCCGCCGACCATGGCGAGGATCTCGCCGGTGGACGGCCGCAAGGCAACCAGCGCCGCTTGATGCGCTCCGATACCCTCGGCGATTGCCTGGTGGACGCCCCACGCTACCGCCGTCTGCGCGATGTCTTGCATCCGCTGATCTAAGGTGGTGTAAACCTGAAGGCCGCCCTCCTCGACTGCAGTCGCGCCGAACACATGCTCTAGCTGCGCGATCGCATATGTCGTGAAGTAGGGGTAGCGATAGCCCTGCAAGCCGGGAAGGCGCTCCGAAACCAAGTCGAGCGGCTCCTCATATGCGGCATCGGCCTGTTCCGAAGTAATGTCGCCGTGCTCGACCATTCGATCGAGAACGTGGCGTTCGCGATCGCGCGCGAGGCTCAAGTTCACCAGAGGCGAGTAGACCGAAGGAGCGGCCACGACGCCGGCGAGTATCGCGGCCTGCGGCAGCGTGAGCTTGTCGACGCCGCGCCCGAAATAGGTGTGTGCCGCGGCGTCGACACCGTACGCTCCGGAGCCCAAGTAAATGATGTTGAGATAACGCTCGAGGATCTCGTCTTTCGTATAGAAGCGCTCGATCTCGATCGCCAGCAGCGCCTCTTGAATCTTGCGCGAGAGCGAGACCTGGTCGTTGAGAAAAAGTCTGCGGGCTAACTGCTGCGTGATCGTTGAGGCGCCCTGAAACTGCTGGTGCGTGAGATCCGCGAACGACGCGCGCACGATGCCGCCGAAGTCGACACCGTGATGGGAGTAGAAGTTGTGGTCCTCGTTGGCGATAAAGGCTTCGCGTACGACCTGGGGAATGCGCGAGAGCGGAACCCAGACGCGATTCTCTTTATAGACCGAAGCGAGCTGCGAGCCGTCGCGGGCGAAAATGCGGGTGGTGCTTGCCGGCTGATAATCGGCCATGCGGCTGATGTCGGGGAGATTGCGTCCGTACGCGGCTACCATCCCGGCAACGGTACCGATGGCAAAGAGCGCGAGCATGAAGACGGCAATCGCAAGGTTCCGCCAGATGCGGACGGCTCGCGTGCGGCGCTTATTCTTTGGCATTGGCGACGGCGCTGAGCACTCCGTTCACGAAACGTCCGGAGTCTTCCGTGGAGAAACGTTTGGCCAGCGCGACGGCCTCGTTTATCGCGACTGCGGCCGGCGTTTCCGGGCGGCATTTCATTTCAAAGGTCGCCATTTCGAGCAGCAGACGATCGATCGTGGGGAGCCGTTCCAGCGCCCAGCCTTCCAAGAGCGGGCTCACGATGCGATCGGCCTGCTCGGCGTATTCCAGCGTGCCCAGCGTCAGCTCCTTGACGAAAGCCCGCTGCTCGCCATCGGCATCTTCGCCAATTACTTCGCGCAACGCGTCATGCGGCTCTCGGTAACCGATTACGATGCTGTAGAGGACTTGGAGCGCTTGCTCGCGCGCAGCGCGACGCGACGTTCGCGACGTCATCGAAGCGCGAGCTCGTTAGAAAGAAACTCGACGTCGTAGCGGCCATCGCGGAACGCCGGCGCCGCGAGAATTTCGATGCAAAGATCGATCGTCGTTTGAACTCCTTCGATCACCGTTTCGCTCAACGCGCGCTCCACCCGCGCGATTGCGATCTCCCGTGTGTCGCCGTACGCGACCACTTTGGCAATCATCGAGTCGTAGTATGGGGGGATCGTCGCGCCCGCGTAGAGGTGCGTGTCCACTCGGATTCCCGGACCTCCCGGGAAGACCAGTTTTGAGACGGTGCCAGCGGCCGGAGCGAAATGATTGCGCACGTCTTCGGCATTGATGCGGCACTCGATGG
>PKWC01000244.1:0-25327 GCA_003131925.1 Alphaproteobacteria bacterium
CCGAACCGGTTCCGTACAGAGATCCGTTCTTGAAATGTGGAGTTCCGAGGGGCTCGCCCGTCCCGGAATTCATAAAGCTGTAGAGCACGGTTTCCGTTGCCGCCGCGGCAGGCATCGCCAAAGCAGCCAGCGCCACGAAACCGATTACAATCCGATGGATGGGAAGACGTTTCATTCGGACCACCGCGCGCTGCCGAGTGCGGGACACTTGATCTCGCTCGCCAGACACGCACCTTAGCCGAAATCAGGTGCTGTCGATACTGTGCGACCGCGCTTGCGGCGCCCAAGCGGCTGCGTGTTCTGCCTGTCCATGGATCACGATGAGGACCCAGTTCTCATTTTCATCCTGTCCGGTGCACCTGCGCGTCTACGCTCTGCCCGTCCGTCGAGACTCGCGCATAGCCCAAAATCATGGCCCGAATCTGCACCGGATTTCTGCACCGGAAAAGCGCAATCGGATCAGGGGCCTAGTTTTGGTGCGTAATTCTTGAATTTTGCACAGACCGTCTCGTCTCTCCGCCCTATTGAGCGGCCGTCACGGCTGAATCAAGTCTGCCTCGACGCCATCAAGATAATGATTGCTATCGTCGCTGAGCTGATGCCAAAGTTTATAGGCGTCATCCTGACCGCCCACTCGCATGATTGGGCTATCGAGCTTTTCGAACGGATTGAACTGCGCCACAGGCATCAAGGCGCCGGCCCGACCGTCAGCGCAGAGAAGCCACGCCGATATGGCTTCTGTCACGCGCGTTAGAGCCTTTATCGCGTCGGCGATCTTGTTCGTCGTCACGTTAAGATCGGCAATTCGTTCCCTCCGTTCCGGTCCGCCGGCATGCGCAAGATAGGTGTGGCTCCATTTCGCCAGGTCGTCAGCCCCACTGTCATCAAGCCATTTTTCGATAGTCCTCAGGAGAGAGATAGGAAGGCGGTCATCGGGGTTTCGCTTCGTCGGGGCGATGCCCGCGAGCTTATCGAATTGCTTGTGTGCCAGCTCTGAGGTGCCGTCCCCCTGTGGACCTGAGTTTGGCACCCAAACGCCACCCTTTCCCCAATTTCCGGCATTCTCCAAAAAACGTGCCTGTCGCACGGCCATGTAGTCGTAGGGCACGCCGTCAAAGCAGACATAATTTTCGCGTGTAAGAAGAGCGAAGTTTCGCCCCAAATCCTTTACAAGGTGTCGCAGTGAGATGTTGTCGTTATCCATCAGTCTCCGGATCGCAAGAACTTGCGTAGCCACATGACCATCAAGCAGCGCCTCGATCATAAGATGATTGTTGAGCGCGTTTTCTTCGTTGCCTACAGCAAAATTCGTGAGAGTCTTAAAGGCAACGTCCGTCCACACCATGGACGACAAGACTGTCCAGATCGCATGATGTTCGTCCGTGCTGATCCACGACAGCCATGTGGCGCGCTTTGCCCGATAGGATTCGAGGGTGCTCTTGTTGGTCACGTCGCAATCGGCAAGCTTGTATTTGTAATCGGCATTCATGGTGTCCTCAAAACAACGTCGGTTGCCTAGCACAGCTCCCCCACCGTAAAAATGGTGACGGAAAACCACTAGGTTTCTGTCACCCTTATGTGCAAAATTCAAGAATTTCGCAACCGCCGCGATTTCCCATAATGGCCATTGTGCGCGTTATCACTGGTGCATGCAGTTCACGGGAAGTGAGACATGGTATCCGTCATTCTCGTTTTGGCATAAGAGAAGCAACGTAGGCGTCGAGAGCTTTCTTGGCTTTCTCATACTCAGTGACGTTCCCCGACCTTTGAGCTTCCTTCACTGCATCACTCAACTCATAGATCATTTGCGTCTCATGTTGCGTAACGCCAACCCCCAGCTTCAGGTTAGCCAGTTTGGCTGCAAATGCGTCCATCTCTTTTTCGTCTAACGCGACCTTTAACTCACCAATCTCTCTCACGATCTCCTGACGCCATTTCGGCTCAACGTCGTGTTGTGCACTGATCCAATTCAACAACCCCGTTTTCTGCGCCGGCTAAATCATATCGGTCTCAATACGAGCGTTTACGAAATCTGCCTTCGCGCCAACCAACGTGCCGAGGACCTTCAGCCGTTCTTCCTTCGGCAAATTCACAATTCGCTCAGGTCCATGCTGCCTCAATTTGTCGGCCTCTGCTTTAGAGAGGCATTCCTCAACAACGAAGCTGAGCACACCGGCTTTGTCTTTCTTGCCCCAACTTAAATGCACCTTCATTTTGAACTCCGATGCTGGATCAGTAGCCGACCGGCCTACTTATGATCGCGCGATGGCCTATGACCAGCAGTCTAATCGACTGCGGCCGATAATTCTTGCTCGCGTATTGACGCGCCAGATTTCGTGCGCTGCGCTGTAGCACGCCCTCTCGCGCCGTCAACGTGTGGGTGCTCGCTTCGTCGCTCTCGCTCCTGCAGCTCCTGCACAAGATTCCGGCGGGCATGACCGCTGCCGAGATCGAGGCTCTTGGTCCGGAGGTTGTGCAGGCGATGGAAGAATACGGGGTCCGGGTTGAAACCGTCGGCTATATGGTCTTTCGCGGCTTCATCGGGATCGAGACCGTCTATCAGTTGTTCGGCGGTATCACGATTCTGCTATGGTCGCGGATCAAGCCGTGGGCGCAGATGGATCGCGAGCGCAAGGGCAATCCGCGGATGTACGAGTGGGTGGAGTAGCTGGCGGACCGGCTGGTGGCGATGCGCGACAGGACCGACCCGACGCCCGCTTTCATAAAATACACTGGCTGGAAACACTCTCATGCGCGCCCTTCGCATTAGGAAAGGGCGGCCGTTCAAGCGTCACGGCGTTCCGGCGGCGGAAGCGATTCATTTCGGCGGTGAAACCGACAACTCCCCGACGCAGCAGCTCATCTCAGAATCGCGAACCGCCGGGAAGCTTTGGCGCGCTATCTTGAGCCCGCCATTGCACCGGCAAGAACTATGCTGAGAGACGGTCTCCGTCAGCGTTCAAATTGCCGCCGGATCAGGACCAGCACCCAGTTCCCATTTCTATCCTGTCTGGTGCGCCAGCGCCTAACCAATTGAAGATACTGGACTTGTGGAATCACCGGATAGGATAGAACTGCGAACTCTGGCGAAAAACGGCGCCACTCAGCCCCGTGGCTGCCGGCAGATCACGACCAGCAGCCAGTTCGCATTTTGATCCTGTCCGGTGCGCTCAATCTACTCAGGACCGTCGCCCGGGATAAGCCTTGCGGCCGCCCTTACTTCATCTTCGACGGGTCGTCCGCGGGATTGGCATAGGTGATCGCAAATGGGCCCCTGGCGTCAACCTGAACGACCGTATCAGTCACGGCCCAGGCAAAATGGTTCATGTGCGCGGGCGCTGCGGCAAAGCCGCCGGCATGCAGCGTGACGCCTTTTCCTTTGTCGAGTTTGTCGCCCATGCCTAGCGCGAAGTCGCCACTAATGACGGTGACATATTCCGTAGTCGGATGATGGTGCGCGGCAATCATGTAGCCCGCCGGCATTTTGAGCCGCAGCACGAATATCCCCTTCTTGCTCGGATTGCCGGAGAGGACCGCCATCTGCGCGCCTTTCGGAAAGGCGGCAGGAGCGGACCCCCATTTCAGAGCGTCCGAATTCATCTGTGCATGCGCCGAAACGGCCGCGAGGGCGGCGAAGCAGGCGCCGAGAACGAGCTTTCGCATGACGCTCTACCCCTGAATTTGTTGAGGAAATAGCGCGAACCGATATTTCCCAAATGGACGGATGATTCGTCCATCCATTAGATCATACATGGTTTCAACGGCCTGCGAAAAGCTCCCGAATGCAGTCTCCCGCCAGCAATTTGACGCAAACGGACGGCATTTGCCCGAGTTTGCTACTTTTGTGCATCTTGAGGGCGTTTGTTCCGTTCGCCGAGCGTCGGGAATGGGGGCTAACCGGGTGACACTGAAGCGAAAGTCGGCGCGCGAACGGTTCGATCCACGCATCCGATCTTGTCAAGAAATGGAGCGTAACCCGCGAATTACGACAAGAATCCAGTTCGCACTTCTATCCTGTCCGGTGCGCCTTATATTGGCCCCCTGCGGCTTTGCCAACGTGCTATTATCTGGCCCTAAACGTCCAGAGGAGTCGCGGATGAACGTGGGAAATGCCACCCGTTTACGGGCACCAGGCGTTGCCCTGATTGCGCTTTGTGCCGCCGCGCCAGCAAATGGTGCAACCTTCACGACATTCGATCCCACGGGATCGAGCTTCACGCTGCCGGCTGGCATCAATGCATCCGGAGCAATCACCGGATTTTACGTCGTCAGCGCCCAGATAGCGCACGGTTTCGTGCGAGCTCCTGACGGTACGATCACCATTTTCGATCCGCACAAGGCAACCATTACCAATCCGGCAGCCATCGACGACAAGGGCCGAATCTGCGGCAAATATACGACCAAAACCCGCCTCCATGAGCGCGCCTTCGTGCGCCACGCCGACGGAACGATCACCGTGTTCGATCCCCCGCACGCGACGCAAAGCTGGGCGGTCGGCTTCGATCGCCAGGGAAATGTCGCCGGATCGTTCGCCGACCATGTGATCAAGGCCCGCGGGTTTATCCGTTCGACAGACGGAAAAATCGCGGTGTTCGACTATCCCAGCGCGCTCGCGACATCTGTTGGCTCGATCAACAAAGGAGGCACGATCGCGGGTCTCTATGTGTCCAGCGACTACGTTTACCACGGATTCATTCGCGCGCCCGACGGCACCTTGACGTCGTTCGACGCGCCGAATGCGACCGGAACCGCTGGCGATAGCGTCAACGACGATGGAACTGTCACAGGAGAGTATTTCGATGCCAACGATAACGACCACGGCTATGTGCGCGCGTCCGACGGAACCATCACGACATTCGATCCCAAATATTCGGTGGAAACCCAGCCGGTCGATATCGATGCGCACGGCGCGATCACGGGCTACTATCAAACCTCCGACGGGGTCACGCACGGGTTCATCAGAAAGCCTGACGGGACGATTGGTTCGTTCGACGATCCCGATGCGGCGAAGACCACCATGCCGATTGGCATGAACAGGTCCGGCATCGTCACGGGAGGTTTCACCGACGCAAACAGCATCATGCACGGCTTTATCCGCAGCAAGTGAGCTTTGACCAAACCAGGCGGCGCACCCGTAGGAGCGTCACTTCGGAAGCCGGCTGATTGGGCCGGCTAGCGGATTGCGCCGCGGTTCGCGAACCAGGACCAGAACCCAGTTCCTATTTCTATCCTGTCCGGTGCGCACTTCCTCGGCCGCCCGCAACGAAATTCGCGTTCGCCGTTGGGTGCCGCTCTTCGTCGGACCAATCGCTCAGTTGAATCCGGTGATGCCGGGATACCAGGCGATGTTGCCGGCGCCCTTGCTGGGATCCTTGATATTGCTGGTAGTCATGTCCCAGCCGTCGTTGGAAAAGGAGGTCCCGCTGTTAACGTCGCCGACAAACCCTCCGACTAAGAAGAAACCGCCAGTTCCGACATTGACAGTCCCGTAAGACACGGAGTCGTTGACAGTGGTGTTAGCAAACCCGATGGCGCCTCCGCAAAAGCAATTGGGTCCGCCGGAGACAGCGCCGGTTGCGACGGTCGCGTCAACGGTGCCGCCCGAGTCAGTGGCGCCCATAAGGCCGCCCAGGTATTCGCTGCCGTCACCGTTCGCCGTAACGGAACCGGAGGCGCTGGAATTCGATAGAGTGCCGTTGCCTGAGTTATATCCGATAAGGCCGCCGCCATCGCCCCCGCCGTTCAATGTGACTGCTCCGGTTGCGAACGTGTGGTCGATCGGGTGGTTCGATGACACGAACTCGCCGATCAGCCCGCCGGTAAGAGCTGCACCCAACTGTTGGACCGTTGCCGTGACTGAACTCAACGCATAGGAGTACTGAACGCTGCCGTCGTTAGTAGCTTGGCCAACCAATCCGCCTGCGTAACATATGCTGTAGGTGCCGGTGTTGGTCGAGACGCTGACGGAGCCTCCGGCATGCGAATAGGTTATCTCGCCTTCGTTTATCCCCACGAGCCCGCCAATGTAGCAGTAGTCTCCGCTGCTCACGACGAGGCCGATATCTCCATCGAAGGAATTTGAGAACAAGGTGCCCTGGTTGTCATCCACCAGCCCGCCAACGACGGAATTCCCATTGATCTGCAGTTTCGTGGATGTGAGCCTCAGATTCTCGATGTTGGCCGTCTGCGTAGTTTGCTTGAACAGCCCTGAGCCCTGACTGCCCTCCTGGCTTTCCACCACATGCAGGCGGGAGATCGTGTTGCCCAGGCCTTCGAAATTCCCCTGGAACGGCGTCGGAATTGGCGAATGCGTGTACTTGCCGTCGTGCGTGGCGTTGTAGCCCGCAGCGAGCGCGTAATCGCCGGCCGGATTGTCCGCAATATAGCGCGCCAATGCCGCGAGAGTGTTCACGAGCGTGTAGGCTTGCCCGTTGATCGAAAGCGGCGCCGAAAGGTTGGCGAAGGTCAGCCTTGCCGTCGCCGTCGGTCCGAAGGAGAGCATGCCGCCGCCTCCGCTGGCATTGTATATGAGTTGGACCGGTCCGGGACCCGTATCCGAAATCATGTGATTGATCGTAAGGTTCCCGATTGCCTCGAGCGTCAGGCCGAAAGTGCTGCCCCAGCTGAACGGTGCGTTGCTCACGATATCCGGCGCGGCGGCGTTCGTTCCGACGGTGACGTTTTCCTGCGCCAGCATCCTCGTCAGGTCGCCGATGTTCAGATAGGCCGTGGAGGCGGTCGGCGCGCAGACGCCACCCGAACACTGCATGTTCAGGGTCTTGTGCCCGGAAATAATGACTTGGGCTTGCGCCGTCTGCGCGATCACGATCATTCCGGCCAACGCAGTGAGGCCGTAGCAAATGGCTTTCATGCGACTCCCCACTTGGCCCGGGCCGACACAGGAAATCCTCGCCGGCCCTGAGGGCCTGAGGAAAATATTACTCCTCGAAACCCGCGCTGTCATGGGCAATCGCCATCCACTTGTGCCGGCACGGCCATGGTGCGCTGCGAAAAACGGGCACCTCACGGAGGGGATTCGGCGCCACTTTCTGGGCCGAAAAATCCTCTTTCAGAGCGCGCGGACTGCGACAAGCAGCCAGTTCTCATTTCTATCCTGTCCGGTGCACCGGAGTCGAAGCTGTACATAGCGGGTGCGCTCACAGATGCATCATCTGCTTGCCAAGCTCTTCCAGCATGTCAGGATCTATTTCTGGCAAAAACCACGGCTATCTGGAGCAGCGGGGAATGCGGAGGGGGTACGAGTCGGGACTCGTTACTGTCCGGGACAGACATTCGACTCGTCGTTCTGGAAGCTCAGCCAGCTGTTGACAGACCTGCTGCGCGGTGCGCCGAAGTAACCCAGGAACTCCAGCGACTGCAGATTGTAGGTGAATCCCTTGAGCGTGTATGGGTAAGCGCCGTAGTTGGGCTCGTTTATCAGCGGATCGCCAACTTCGAGAACTTTGCTGTTCGTGCAATTCACGGCGTTGCCGACGAAGGGATCGTCGAGCCATTCGCCGACTTCATGCGAGAGCATCGATACGTCCTGCGAGAACGATCCAACCGCATCCACGTATGTCGCATACGCATAGGTTTGCCCGCCTGGCGCGCCGCCATACGCAGCGTGATAGCCACCGACGCAACACCCGTTCTGCGTCAGGAAGATGTTGAAGGTGATGAAGATTGGCAGCACGCCAGGATTAATCTGGCTGCCGAGATTCTTAATGAATGTCTGCAGTTTGCTGTCGAACGCGCTGAGAGTCATGATTCCGACTTTGCCTGCGCCGAACGGGTTGTTCTCGACCTTGCCTTGGGCCGGGGTAACGACGATGGTTTGCAGCGGGAGCTCCTTCGGAGCGCCAAGCAAAATGTGATAATTGGTGTTCGTGCTGACGGCGGACCAGAAATTTCCACGCTGGAACGCGTCGATGTACTGTGTGTCGCCGAGATTGACCCCGCCCTGGACGAAGGTGATGCCGCGTTTGAAAATTGGCGAAGCCATAATGTTCTGCGTGACTGTGAGGCCGTTCGCCACGATTTTCCCGTCCGGGTTGAACTTCAAGTTCCCGTTGTCCACGCCATACTCCATCCTGATGGGTATCAGCACCACGGGAATCGTTGTCGACGTGTTGTTCGTATTCGGGTTCGCTCCTACCATGGTGTAGGTCACGGTCTTGTGGGTCAGGTCCGTGAAGCTGCCGGTCCATTGCGTAAGCGAGGCGCTGGGATTGTGGGGAGCCAGACTGTAATGGTTCGCCACCGTGACGGACCTCGGCCTGGGCTGATTTTCCGCAACTGCCGACACGGGCAGAAGGCCGGCCAACGCGAGCAACGATAACTGCGCAATTTTGGACATCATGGAATTTCTCCGCCCGCAGACCGGGAAGTTCTCGATAGAAAACCGACTACGCAGCCGTCCCTTGGTTGAATATGGGCGGTCTCGTGCTCGCGCGGTCGACATACATCGTCTCATGCAAGTGCTTACAACAAGTTAGGCTGCTCACTACAAATGCGAATTCGTGTGGGAGAAATACTCGGCACTGTGGGGTTGCGTCCTACAGGAACGTTTAATCTGTAGGGCTGCGTCTGTCAGGTCGCGGAGCCGATCAGGAAACCGCCTGAGGAAAGGGATAGAGTGCGACCGGCCACTCATTCCGCTGAAACCCGGATTGCGATCAGCAACCAGTTCTCATTTTTATCCTGTCCGGTGCGCCGCGTTGGTGTCCGCCTCTGTTGAAATGATCGTATGCAGTATTTTCAGTGCTTTTCCCCGTACTGAGCCGGTTGAATCTTGAGGCCGCAGCAAAACATCGCCTCGCCGAACTGTTAACGCTTGCGCGATGTTGGACGAGTTTTCTTTTTCGTTGCGCCCCGCGGCCAGAGGAAATTTTCAACGCGGCGGAGGTCGCGGTCGAGCTGCGCCATTGTTTTTCCCATTTCGTCATCATCGGCCAGCCAGAGCGGCATCGCGCGCGCGATCATGCCGGCAAGGATCACCGCCCGAATTCGCAGCGCGGGACCCGCATCCGCTTCGCCCAGTGCGAGAATCCATTCCGCTGCGGCGACGAATTCGCGCCGCGCGCCTAAAAGCGCCGGCGGATCCCGGCTGAGGCCATTGGTGAGCGCGCGCATCGCCTTTTTGCGGGGCTTCTGCAACCCAAACCATGTCATGCACACATCGAAGGTGCGGTCGCGCGCGCTCTGCGATTCGCGGTCGGGCCGGTAGCGCCGCGCCAATTCGCCGGAAAGCCGGCGCAGCATGACGCCCAGCAGCGCGGGTTTTGAAGGCGCAACCTCAAGGAGCTCGGCGGCTGGAATCTTTGCGGCGCGCGCGACGGAAACGAGCGTGAGATCAGCCCAGCTGCTTTCGGCGAGCAATCTGAAGGCTGCGTCGGCGAGGCGAGTTTGCGGATCGGGTTTCGGCATCGTGCAACCCTACCTCAATCCGTCATCCCTCGTCTTCACTTCGCAGCTGCAACGCCCGGGCGCGCGCAGCCTCTACCGCCCCTGCGATCAGTTTCGCGAGCGCAGATCCTTCCATCAGCACGCGGAGCGCAGCTTCCGTCGTGCCACCCGGGCTCGTCACGTCGCGGCGCAGCGCTTCGGCGTCCCGCGAATCCGCATCGAGCAGGGCGCCGGTGCCGGAGATCGTCGCGCGGGCAAGACGGCGGGCGCTTTCCGCGGGCAGGCCCTCGGCTCGCGCCGCGCGTTCGAGACTCTCCACGAGAAGGAACACATAGGCCGGCCCCGAGCCTGATATCGCCGTCACGGCGTCGATGAGGCCCTCGCGCTTTACCCATAGTGTTTCGCCCAGCCCCGCGAGCAGGGATTGCGCATGCGCTCGGGCATTGGCGCTCACGTTTTTCGGTGCATACAAAGCGGAAATGCCGCGGCCGATCGCGCCGGGCGTATTCGGCATCGCACGAGCGATCAGGGCTTCCCTGCCCCATGCCCGGCGAAGCGTGGATATGCCGGTGCCCGCCGCTATCGACAGCATCAATGCGCCGGACTTTGCGATCGGTGCAAGGCGGCGCGCCTCGGTGCGCAGCTTCTGGGGCTTGAGCGCGACGACACAGGCGGTGACAGGCAAATGCGCCGCGTCCTCGACGCTCCTGTAGAGAATTATGCGATTCCGCCGCGCGAAATCTTCAACGGCGGGATGCGGCGCGGGCTCGATCGCCGCGAGCGGCTCTATACCCTGAGCGACCCAGCCCTTGAGGAGCGCGCTGCCCATCCGGCCTGCGCCCACGAGCAGCGTGACGCCCGCGGCGCGCTTAAGCTTGGCCGGCACACTCGAGAACGGCAGCCGCGACGGCTTCCTCAGCCGTCTTGCCGCCCCAGAGGACGAACTGGAACGCCGGATAGTAGTGTTCGCAGGCTTCCACAGCGAGATTGAGCAGGGCTTCGCATTGGGCAGCGCTGGCGCGCGCGTCCGGAAAAATCATCGAATGGCGGAAGACGAGCGCGCCCTCGTCGGAAAACAGATCGAAATGTCCGATCCACAGTTTGGCATTGATGTACATGAGCAGCGAGGCCATCTCGCTGCGCCGCGCGGTTTCCACCCGCATGTCGAAGGCGGAGGAAAGATGGAGCGATTGCATGTCTTCGCGCCAGGTGAAGCAGAAATGATGGTCGCACCAGCGCCCGGCCACCGAGAGATTCAGCTCGTCGCGCCCGCTGCGCTCGAAAGGCCAGCCATGGTCTTCCACCGACTGCTCGAGCATGTCGAGCGGATGGAACTCGACGACCGATTCTTCCTGCTGGGCTAAGCTCATCCGCGAACTCCTGGATGTTGGTCGGCAAAACGAAGCAGCTTGGGGCCAACCTGACACAAGATTTTGTGGTTCGACAAGAGTCCGACCCTCAACCAGTTTGGGGTCTTCGCTCCATTCACAGCTTTGACGGTGCCTTCGCGGCGCGCGGCGGGGCGGCCGGATTTGCTTGCGCCTCGAGGACGGCGATCCGCGCTTCGAGCCACTCGTTCTCGCTGCGCGCCTTCGATGCCATCGCTTTCACGGCGTCAAACTCTTCGCGCGGCACGAAATCCATGTCCGCGACAATNNCGCGGCACAAAGTCCATATCGGCCACCAGCCGTTCCAGCCGCTGGCGCATGAAGGTGTCGATCTCGGTCCGCACGCTCTGCGCAGCGCCGGCCGCGTCGGTGAACAGCCGCGCCAGGCCGTCGAGCAAAGGGTTGTCCGTCTGCATGGCTGCTCCTTATGGGACCGGCGGCCCGAGGGCAAGCGCCGCAGGGATTCATCCTTGACAGCCAAAGGCGAAGCAGAGCGTCTTACTGCGCCCGCCTTTTTCCAGGCCCGATGTTCGAAGCCGTTCTTCCCTTTCCGCACATCGATCCGGTGCTCATTCATCTGGGGCCGCTGGCGATCCGCTGGTACGCGCTTTCCTACATCGCAGGCCTGCTGGTCGGCTGGTGGTATCTCCTGCGTCTTCTTCGGACGCCGTCGCTTTGGCAAAGCCCGACGTTTGGCGGACGCCCACCCGCCACCGCTGACGACATCGGCGATCTGGTTGTGTGGATGACACTCGGCGTCATCCTGGGCGGGCGCCTCGGTTTCGTGCTGATCTACGGTACGTTCTTCTGCGGCATCTGGGGCACCTCGCCGGCATGCGCCGGACTTCCGCTCGCTTATCTCACCAATCCCGTCAAGATCATCGCGGCCTGGGAAGGCGGCATGTCGTTTCACGGCGGCCTCATCGGCGTGACCATCGCACTTTTTCTCTTCGGCCGCCGTCGCAGACTCGACATGCTGAAGCTCGCAGATCTCGTCGCGAGCGTTACACCCATCGGATTATTTTTTGGACGTATCGCGAATTTCATCAACGGTGAGTTGTGGGGCAAGGTTACCAACGTACCGTGGGCGATGGTGTTCCCGCGCGCGGATCAAATGCCGCGCCATCCGAGCCAGCTGTATGAGGCCGGCATGGAGGGACTCTTTCTCTTCGCGATCATGCAAATCGGATTGCGGCGCTTTCACTTGCATGACCGTCCCGGGCTGCTCGCGGCGATTTTCTGCACGTTTTATGGAATCTTCCGCTACGTCGCCGAAATCTTCCGCGATTCGGACACGGTTTTCGCGAACTGGCTGAGCGTCGGACAGGCGCTCAGCATTCCGATGTGGATGGTGGCGGCGCTTCTCTTCTGGCTGGCCTTTCGCCGGCCGGTTGCGAAAGCTGCGGGATGAACCGGTTGGCGCGAAGAATGGCGCGCGCGATCGAAATGGACGGCCCGCTTTCGATTGCGTCGTTCACGACTATGGCGTTGCACGATTGCGAAGATGGGTTCTATGCGTCGCGCGAATCGATCGGTGCGCGCGGGGCCTTCATCACCGCGCCGGAGATCAGCCAGATTTTTGGCGAGCTCCTCGGCTTATGGTGTGTTCAGTCCTGGCGGGATCAGGGGAGCCCGACCCCGGCGCGCCTCGTGGAGCTGGGGCCCGGCCGCGGAACGCTGATGAAGGACGCGTTGCGGGCAGCGCACATCGCGCCCGATTTCCTGGCCGGACTCGAGGTCGTTCTCATGGAGGCGAGTCCGGCGCTCGAAGCCGCGCAGCGCGAACAATTGCGCGACGCGCCAGCCACCACACGCTGGGTGTCGCAATGGGATCAGATCGCTGGCGACTGGCCTCTGTTCCTGCTTGCCAATGAATTCCTCGACGCGCTTCCCATTCGCCAATTCGTCATGACGGAGCGCGGCTGGTGTGAGCGGATGGTGATCGTGGATGCCACCGGTGATCTCGCCTTCGCGCTCGCTCCCGCTCCCACGCCGCTCGACGTACGGGCGGAGCGCGGCACTGCTGAACCTGGCGCGGTCTATGAGATCTCGCCGGCGTCACAGGGACTGGTGGAAGAAGCAAGCCGCGCCATCGCCGCTTACGGCGGCGCCGCACTCTTCATCGACTACGGTCACGAAGGCTGCGGCTACGGCGACACGTTGCAGGCCGTGTCCCGGCACAAGCAGGCTGGCATTCTCGACACGCCGGGAGAATCTGATCTCTCGGCCCATGTCGATTTCGCGGCGCTCGGAAGCGTTGCAAGCAACGCTGGCGCACGCGCTTACGGCGCCATTGGCCAGGGCGAGTTTCTGCGCGCGCTCGGAATAGACACGCGCGGCACCAACCTCGCGGAACGCAATCCGGGATCTGCCGATGGCATTGCTGCGGCCATCGACCGGCTCACCAGCAAGCGGGAGATGGGTGCGCTGTTCAAGGCGTTCGCGATCTTGCCAGGCGGTGCCCCACCGCCGCCGGGGTTTTGACCGATGCTGAAATTGTCGGCCGATAATCTCAGGGGCGCGGCCCCAACAGTGCACGCCTTCTTCGGACGGTCCGGCGGCGTCTCGACGGGGATTTACGCGTCGCTCAATTGCGGTCCTGGTTCCAACGACGACCGCGCCCGCGTGATCGAGAATCGGCACGTTGCGCTCGCGGCGCTCGGATCATCGAACAGCCGATTGCTGACCCTTTACCAGGTGCACGGCGCTGAAACCGTCGAGGTGCGCGAAGCGTGGGAGATGGGCCGCGGACCAAAGGCGGATGCGATGGCGACGTCGATCCCAGGTTTCGCTTTGGGAATTCTCACCGCCGATTGCGCGCCGGTGCTTCTCGCGGACACCAAGGCCGGAATTGTCGGCGCAGCGCATGCGGGCTGGAAGGGCGCACTCGCGGGGATAATCGAATCGGCGGTGGATGCTATGGAGCAGCTCGGCGCGCAGCGCGAACGGATCGCGGCAGCGATCGGGCCGTGCATCTCGCAACGGGCCTATGAAGTCGGCGAGGAGCTTCGTGCAACCGTGATCGCGAACGATTCTGCAGACGCGCAGCACTTCGTTCCCTCTGACCGCAACGATCATTGGCGCTTCGATCTTCCCGCCTATGCGAAGACGCGTCTGGAGAGAGCGGCAGTGCAGAGCATTTCCATCATCCCCGCATGCACCTACGCGCGGGAGGCCGATTTCTTCAGCTTCCGCCGCGCCACCCATCGCGGAGAAACCGACTATGGCCGCCAGCTCTCTGCCATCATGCTGGCGCCGGACGAATCGGTTTACCGCGGCGGAATCGCTTGCTAGAAGTCGCGAGGGGTTCGCCAAAGTTTCACAAGCGGAGCGGGAGCGCTTTATGAGCGACGCGAACGGAGCGCGGGGAATGAAGCTGCTCGCGGGCAACGCCAATCGGTCGCTCGCGGAAGCCATCGCCCAGCACCTGAAGCTGCCTTTTACCAAGGCGGTGGTGCGCCGCTTTGCGGACATGGAAGTCTTCGTCGAGGTGCAGGAAAACGTGCGTGGCGAGGACATGTTCGTCCTGCAGTCGACAAGCTATCCCGCCAACGACAATCTGATGGAGCTTCTCGTCATCATCGATGCGCTGCGCAGGGCCAGTGAGAGGCGCATCACCGCCGTCATTCCCTATTTCGGCTATGCGCGGCAGGATCGCAAAGTCGGTCCGCGCACGCCGATTTCCGCCAAACTGGTCGCCAATCTCATCACCGGCGCGGGCGCCAACCGCGTCCTCACCGTGGATCTCCACGCCGGGCAGATCCAGGGATTCTTCGATATCCCGACCGACAATCTCTACGCCCAGCCCGTGATCGTGAAGGACATCCAGGATTACCTGGGGGGACGCCATCTCATGGTGGTCTCGCCCGATGTGGGCGGCGTCGTGCGGGCGCGTGCGCTCGCCAAGCGGATCGGCGCGGATCTGGCGATCGTCGACAAACGGCGCGAGCGCGCCGGCGAATCAGAAGTGATGAACATCATCGGCGACGTGCGCGGGCGCGTGTGTCTTCTGGTCGACGACATCGTCGATTCCGGCGGCACGATGTGCAACGCGGCGGACGCGCTCGTCGAACAGGGCGCCGAAGAAGTCTATGCCTACGCAACCCATGGCGTGCTCTCGGGCGGCGCAGTCGCGCGAATCCAGTCGTCCCGGCTCAAATCGGTCGTCGTGACGGACTCCATCGCCGCGACCGAGGAAGTGCGCAAATGCCCGAACATCCGGCGCATCTCCATCGCTCCCCTTCTCGGCGAGGCGATGCGCCGCATCAACAACGAAGCCAGCGTATCGAGCCTGTTCGATTAGGCTCCGGGCCGGCGGGATATCACCGGCCCGTCAGCTATCAGTCGCAACAATGGCCCTGCGGGCGGTGTTTCGATGCCAGGCCCAGGCGGATGCGATGATGCGGTCGATTTCCGTCCATTCGGGTGTGAAGTTCAAAACGCGATTGGCGGCGGTTGCATCCGCCACGAGCATAGGCGGGTCCCCGGCTCTTCTCCCGGCGAAACGGCTAACCGGTGCGCGGCCGGTTACGCGGCCTGCCGAATCGAGAATCTCGCGCACCGAATAGCCGCGACCGGTTCCGAGATTGAGCGCCGTCGTTGCGCCGGCCGTCTCGAGGTAGCGCAACGCCGCGACATGGGCGCCGGCAAGATCGCAAACATGAATGTAGTCGCGCACCGCGGTGCCGTCTGCGGTCGGATAATCCGTGCCGAATATGTGGATCGCGTCGATCTCTCCGCTCGCCGCCATCAGGACGCGCGGGATCAGATGGGTTTCGGGGCGATGAAGTTCGCCAATCTCGCCGGAGGGGTGCGCGCCGCAGGCATTGAAATAGCGCAATGACACCGATCTCAGTCCATGCGCGGCGCTTGCATCCTGGAGCGTCTGTTCCACCATCAATTTGGAGCGGCCATAGGGATTGATCGGCGACTGCGGACACGTCTCGGCGATCGGCATCCCGTCCGGCGTTCCATAGATTGCGCAGGTGCTTGAAAAGACGAGCTTGTCGACGCCGCTCTTGCGCATCGCCGCGACAAGCGAAAGCGCGCCATCAAAATTGTTGCGGTAGTATTCGAGCGGCTTCTCGACGGATTCGCCGACATAGGCGAGCGCGGCGAAATGCATCACGGCCGCCGGCCGGTAACGTTCGAACACTTCAAGCAGGCGCGGCGCATCCAGGATATCGCCCTGCTCGAACGGTCCGAATTGCGCGAGCGCGCGAAATCCGCGCGAGAGATTGTCATAGGTCACCGGCACATATCCCGCCGCACGAAGCGCGCTGCAGGCGTGGCTGCCGACATAACCCGCCCCGCCAGTCACGAGCACGTTCACCTGTGACGTGTCCTGTGCCAATTGCGAGCCAACTCCGCCAGAAAAGAATCACGTAGCTTTTCAATGGTCGCATGCTTCGACAAGCTCAGCATGAGGGTTTTCCCCCACCCTGAGCCTGTCGAAGGGTGAGCCACCCCAAGGGTTTGTCTGTCAAGAAAACCCGTGTCCGCCATGAACAGCCACAATTCCTCAACCCGGGATGCCGGCGACTTCGCGCGCGCGCCGGTCGGACAGCAAACGATCGAAATACGCGATCGTGCGTTTCAGGCCCTCCGCAAGCGGAACGGTTGGCTTCCAACCGAGAAGCTCCCTCGCCTTGGCGATATCGGGTTGGCGCTGCTTTGGATCGTCGTGCGGCAGAGACTGATAAACGATCTTCGAGGCGGAACCCGTCAGATCGATGACCATCCTTGCGAGATCGATGATCGTGAATTCATCAGGATTGCCGAGGTTGACCGGCCCGATCACGTCGGAGGGCGTAGCCATAAATTTCATGAATCCGTCGATCAGGTCGTCGACGTAACAGAACGAACGGGTCTGCTGGCCTTCTCCGAACACGGTGATGTCGCGGCCGGTGAGAGCCTGCACGATGAAGCTCGACACCACCCGCCCATCATTGGGGTGCATGCGCGGCCCGTAGGTATTGAAGATGCGACAGATTTTCACCGGCAAGCCATGCTGGCGCCGGTAATCGAGGAACAGGGTCTCGGCGCAACGCTTACCTTCGTCGTAGCAGGAGCGAAATCCGATCGGATTGACGTTTCCCCAGTAATCCTCCGTCTGCGGATGAATCTGCGGATCGCCATAGACTTCCGACGTCGAAGCCTGGAAGATCCGCGCCTTCACCCGCTTGGCGAGCCCCAGCATGTTGATGGCGCCGATCACGCTCGTCTTGGTGGTCTGCACCGGATCGCGCTGGTAATGGATGGGCGAAGCGGGACAGGCGAAATTGTAGATTTCGTCGACCTCGACATAGAGCGGAAAGGTGATGTCGTGGCGGATCAGCTCGAAGAGCGGATGGCCCACGAGCGCCTGGACGTTCTGGTGCGCGCCGGTGAAGAAATTGTCGACACAGAGAACCTGGGCGCCGGCTTCGATGAGGCGCTCGCAGAGATGCGAGCCGAGAAAGCCCGCTCCTCCCGTCACCAATACGCGCTTTTCGAGATGCATGACGACTCGTCGTTACGGGTTGGCTGCCAGCCTATCGGCGAGATGGAGGGTATTCAACCGGCGGGGCCGCCGATGGAAAGCAATTGCAAGCAGGAATATGATATGCGCCGCGCTGAGTAGTTTCGAGGATGCCATGTTTGCAAGGGTACGGAGCCTCGTTCTGGCCATTTGCGTCATCGGGTCCGCCAATTTCATCGGACCGGCGGTCGCGCTGGCGGCGGTGGCGGGCGTTTCCATTTCAGTTTCTCCAACCTATTCCCAACTTATTGCCGGCCAACCGCTCCAATTCACCGCGACTGTTTCGGGCAGCGGCAACAAGGAAATAATCTGGCAGGTGAACAATGCGAAAGGCGGTGCCGCCGAGGTCGGGACGATCTCGCCTTCCGGGCTCTATGACTCTCCCCAGAAAATTCCCGATCCGGCTCTTGTTACGATCACCGCCATCGCCAAAACGGACCGCGCGGTTTCCGCGACCGCGTCCGTAACACTCATCGCCACCACGCCCAGCGGCTCGACCTACTACGTCGCAACCAATGGCAGCGACTCCAATCCCGGAACACTCCAGGAGCCTTGGGCGACCGTGCAGCACGCCGCCGATGTCGCATCCGCCGGCGACACGGTATTGGTACGTGCTGGCGTCTACAACGAGCATGTCGGATTTCTCAAATCCGGCGATACGACAAACGGCTACATCACCTTTGCGAGCTATCCGCGAGAAACCGCCGCTATGGACGGTACCGGGCTCGACATTCCGAACGGCCAGTGGGGTCTCTTTACGTTGAAGGATGCGAGCTATGTCATCGTCACAGGTTTCGAATTGCGCAACTACACGACTTCGAGTCTGAGGGATGTGCCGATCGGCATCTATGTGTTCGGCGCGGGAAACGGCATCCAGATCGTGAACAACCGCATTCATCACATCGAAACCACCGCGAAGACCAATCCGAATGAATGTGGCTCCGATGCGTTCGGACTCACGGTTTACGGTACCAAGGCGCCACAAGCGATCGAAGGAATTGCGATCAGCGGCAACGAGATCTACCGGCTGAAGACCGGCTGCAGCGAAACACTCTCGCTCGACGGAAACGTAAAAAAATTCGCGGTCGTGAGCAATGTCGTCCACGACACCGACAATATCGGCATCGGCGCGATCGGATTCGAGCACGTCTCGCCCGATCCTGCCTATGACCAGGCCCGCGACGGCGAGATCAGGGGCAACATCGTCTACAACATCACCTCTTACGGCAATCCAGACTACGGCAAGCAATACGCGTCCGACGGCATCTATGTCGATGGCGGCAGGAACATCGTCATCGAGCAGAACCTCATGCACAATGACGATCTCGGCATCGAATTGGCGAGCGAGCATCTGGATCACGTGACGAGTAACGTCATCGCACGCAACAATGTCGTCTATGCCGGAAACAGCGCGGGCATTTCGATCGGCGGCTATGGTGCGAGGCGCGGCGGCACCGACCACTGCATCGTCGCGAACAACACGCTTTACGGCAACGATACAAAGAAGACGGGGAGCGGTGAATTCCAGATCCAGTTCAACGCCACGCACAACCGCTTCGTGAACAACATTGCTTACGCAACGACGCAGGGCCTTCTCATCAACGATTTCACCGCAAGCACGCAGGATCCCGCAGCGGTGGACTACAATCTCTATTATTCGCAGGTCGGCGCCAACAAGGCCAAATTCGTCTGGCAGCGGGTGCGCTACACTGGCTACGACAATTACCTCAATGGCACAGGCCTCGACCGGCACTCGCCGCCCTTCTCCGATCCGCAGTTCCTGAATCTCGGAATGCCGCCCGATCTTGACATTTCGCACGATTCACCCGCGATCGATGCGGGCAATCCACTCGATCAAAGCATCGTCGGCACAGTCGACTTCGCCGGCAATCCGCGGCTCAAGAACGGCAACATCGATCTCGGGGCTTATGAGCGATAGCAACTACATTGGGCGAATGGGGATTCTCTGTTGCCGACGAGGAGGATGACTCGCCGACGCCTATCGAATTGGGGCGCTGCCTTTTTCCGGTGGTAGTACAGTTTGACTCCGTCATGGCTTAAAGCCGACGCCGCCGGGCTTATGGCGGCCGTTGGCGGCGCTTGGTCTATCCGCGCAAACAAGATGGACGAAAATTTGCTGGGCGGCGATGGATTCCGCGCGCGCCCAATCGGACTCTTTCAGAACGTTGCCGCGCACTAGCTCTTCTATGACGGAATTGGCGATATGGGCGCTCCATTCCAAGTCGATTTCGATTTGTGTCACTGTGCGGCTTCCCAATCCTCAAGCACCTTCACCATATCAGGCATTTCCCAAAGCTTGGGAGTGACCTTCGCGGCCATTGCGGGGATAACTTTTAGGGTCTGGTGAATACGCACAAAATTGTAGTGCATGTAGTGGAGCGCCACAGAAAGCACGTGGTTTTCGAGCTTTTTCGAGAAGGCGTTTGTCAGCCGGGTAAAGCGTCGGATGCTCATGCGCATGGTCAGATTTTGGCGCTCGACAAGGCTTGTAGAAACGTGCCGCGCGTCTGCGGCATAGTCCTCACATGAATGCAGCGTTTCGCATTTCGCCTCTCCGCGATCTTCCCTCCGGCATTGACGAGCTGCGCGCGGACGCTGCGACAGAGGGCTTCCGCTTCATGGACACGCTCGTCATCGAATGGCGCTCCGGCGCGAACAGATTTGCGCGGCCGGGCGAGGCACTTCTTGGGGCTTTCCAAGCAGCCGAATTGATCGCTGTCGGCGGCCTCAACCGTGATCCCTATGCTGATCAAGAGGGAATCGGCCGGTTGCGACACATCTATGTCAGAAGATCAGCCCGACGCTCCGGCATCGGCTCCGCGCTTGTCCACCAGTTACTTCGCCACGCCGATGGCGTGTTTCGCTCAGTCCGGCTCAGGACGGAATCGCGGGAAGCAGCAGACTTCTACATCAGTCTCGGTTTTCACGCCGTGCAAGACGAGTCAGCAACGCACGTCCGAAACTCAACCTGATGGCCAGCGACGTTCCGTGGTTCAAACTGTACCACTACCCTCTTTTCCGCCGCCGTTGCCTTGCGCGGCCGGTTCCGCTAAAACGCGCGCCTTTCGGGGCTCTCGGCTCGCCCGCAGCACCGAAACGGCTTATTTTCAAGGATTCAGAGTCATGCGCGAGATGCAGGAACTGAGCGCGGAGCCGCGCCAGGGCACGGGCAAGGGCCCCGCCTACCAGACGCGGCGGCAGGGGCGCGTACCCGGCATCGTCTATGGCGGCAAGGAAAAGCCCGAGCCGATCACCGTCGATTATCGCCAGCTGGAGCGCCACGCGGGCAAGGGAACGTTCCTCACCACGCCGTTCATGCTCGCCATGTCGGGTCAAAAGACGCGCGTGATCGCGCGCGCCGTCCAGCTCGATCCCGTCAGTGATCGCCCCGTCCATGTCGATTTCCTGCGCCTGCCGGAAGGCGCGCGGGTGCGGCTGGCCATTCCCGTCCGCTTCAAGGGTCAGGAGAATTCGCCCGGCCTGAAGCGCGGCGGCGTGCTCAACATCGTCCGCCACGAGGTGGAGCTGCTCTGTCCCGCCGAAAGCATTCCCGAGTTCATCGAAGGTGACCTTTCGGGCCTCGACATCCACGGCTCGCTTCACATCACCGATTTCACCCTGCCCGAGGGCGTCAGGAGCACGATCAAGGAGCGCGATTTCACCGTCGCCTCGATCGTGGCGCCGACGAGCGTGATCGAAGAGCAGCGTGCAGCGGCGGCGGCCGCGGCAGCCGCTGCGGCAGCGCCGGTCGTCGAGGCGGAAGAAGGCGCTGCGGCCGAAGCTGGAGCAGCCCCGGCCGCGGGCGGCGCGCCAGGCGCCGCACCGGGTGCGGCACCCGCCAAAGCTCCGGGCGCTGCTCCCGCCAAGGCACCGGAGAAGAAGTAAGCCCGCGCGCGGGCTGCCCGCTGCCACATGTCCGACACGCCGCTTCTCATCGCCGGGCTCGGAAACCCCGGCGCCGAATATGCGCGCAATCGCCACAACGCCGGCTTCATGGCCGCGGATGTCATCCATGCGAGCTATCGCTTCACGCCGTGGCGCGCGCGATTTCACGGCGCGATCGCGGAAGGCTCGCTTTCAGACCGCAAGGTGATCCTGCTGAAGCCCATGACCTACATGAACGAGAGCGGAATTTCCGTGGGCGCGGCGATGCGGTTCTACAAGCTGCCGCTATCCGCGCTCGTGGTGATCCATGACGAGATCGATCTCGCGGCAGCCAAGGTCAAGGTAAAAACAGGCGGCGGCGACGCCGGCAACAACGGGCTGCGCTCGATCACCGCCACGCTCGGTCCGGATTACCGCCGCGTGCGTCTCGGGGTCGGGCATCCGGGCAGCAGCTCGCGCGTGACGTCGCATGTGCTGAACAATTTCACCAAAGCCGAGGAGGAGTGGCTGGTGCCACTGCTCTCGGCTGTCGCGGAAGCTGCGCCGCTTCTCGCGCGCGACGACGAGACGGGCTTCATGAACAAGGTTGCAGTTACGCTCAAGCCGCCCGTCAAGAAGCCAAAGCCCGCGCCCGCAAAGGACGAATGATGGGATTCAAATGCGGCATCGTCGGCCTGCCCAATGTCGGCAAGTCGACGCTCTTCAACGCCTTGACGCAGACCGCCGCTGCGCAGGCCGCAAATTATCCTTTCTGCACCATCGAACCGAATGTGGGCGAAGTGGCCGTTCCCGATGAACGTCTCGACAGGCTCGCCACGATCGCGAAGTCGGCCGAGATCATCCCGGCACGCATGAACTTCGTCGACATCGCGGGCCTCGTGCGCGGCGCTTCGAAGGGCGAAGGCCTCGGCAACCAATTCCTCGCCAATATCCGCGAGGTGGACGCGATCGTTCATGTGCTGCGCTGCTTCGAAGACCACGACGTTCACCATGTGGAAGGCCGCATTCATCCCTTCGACGACGCCGAAACCGTCGACACCGAGCTGATGCTCGCCGATCTCGATAGCATCGAGCGCCGGATCGTGCCGATCGAGAAGAAAGCCAGGGCAGGAGAGAAGGAAGCGAAAGAGCAGCTCGCGCTCATGTCGAACGCTCTCGATCTGCTACGGGCCGGGCGGCCCGCGCGCGCGGCCGAGCTGAAGCCGAAGGAGGCGGAGCCGTATCGTCAGCTCGGGCTGATTACTCAGAAACCCGTGCTCTATGTCTGCAATGTCGACGAGGCTTCGGCCGCGACCGGAAATCCATACTCAGCGACGATCGAGGAGAAAGCCAAGCGCGAAGGCGCGGGCTGCGTCGCCATTTCCGCGCGCATCGAGGAAGAAGTGGCGCAACTCGATGCGTCGGAACGCGGCGACTTTCTGGCACATCTCGGTCTGGAGGAGCCAGGGCTCAACCGGCTGATCCGCGCAGGCTACGCGCTCCTGGGCCTGATCACCTTCTTCACCGCCGGTCCCAAGGAAACGCGTGCCTGGACCGTCACGAAAGGCGCGCGTGCGCCGCAGGCCGCGGGCGCGATCCACACCGATTTCGAGAAAGGCTTCATCCGTGCCGAAACGATCGCCTACCTCGATTATGTCGCTCTCAACGGAGAAGCAGGCGCCCGCGACGCCGGCCGCATGCGTCTCGAAGGCAAGGACTATGTCGTCGCCGACGGCGACGTGATGCATTTCCGCTTTAGTGCGTAGGGCGGTATTCGCCAATGAGTTCTCACGGACGGGAATTCACGCCGGTGGATGAAATGAAGAGTGGCCAGAATCGCACGTTTCCTCCCCCAACGTGGGGAGGTGCCGANNACGTTGGGGGAGGAAAAGAGCGTGTGGATCAGGTCCCCTTTAAGCAAATCATTGTTGCTTGGCTTTGTTCTCACCTGCATCCCGGCGCTTGCGCCGGGAATTTCAGCTAGCCCCGCAAAACTGTCGGTCTATCGCGGTGCTTCGCTCATTGATGGAACGGGAGCGGCGCTCAAGCGCGATGTCGCCATTATGGTCGATGGTGAGCGGATTCGGGCGATCGTGCCCGATGCGCAGGTCGCTCCATTTCTCCGCGGCGCGACGGTCGTCGATGCACATGGGCTCTATGCGTTGCCCGGTCTGATCGACAGCCATGTGCATCTGGCGACCGCCCCGAACCGCCGCTACGCGGAAGCGCTGCTGCGGCGCGACGTGTACGGCGGGGTAACCGCCGTCCGCGACATGGCCGGCGATGCGCGGCTGCTTGCCGATCTGTCGCGAGGGGCGTTGCTAAGCGAGATCGCAGCGCCTGACATCTACTATGCGGCGCTGATGGCGGGTCCGGAATTCTTCAAGGACCCGCGCACCGCAGATTCGACGCGCGGCGCGGTGCCCGGCGAAGTGCCCTGGATGCGAGCCGTCACAACGTCCACCGATCTCAGACTCGCCGTCGCCGAAGCTCGCGGCACCGGTGCGACCGCGATCAAGATCTATGCGGATCTTCCCGGCACGCTCGTCAGGAATATCGTGGACGAAGCGCATCGGCAGAATCTTCTCGTCTGGGCGCATGCGGCAGTCTTTCCGGCGAGCCCGCGCGAAGTGATCGACTCCGGCGTCGATGTCGTCTCGCACGTCTGCATGCTCGCCTATCAGGCATCGGAACAGATGCCGCGCGCCTATCACGGCCGCGCGCCTGTCGAGGAGGCGAAATTCACCGGTGACAATCCGCAGATGGACGCCATCTTCGCCGACATGAAACGCCGCGGCACAATTCTCGATGCGACGCTCTATGTGTATGACGTGATGTGGCGCGTCCCGAATGCGCAGCCGCGGCCTTATTGCACGCTGAAACTCGCGGAAAAATTGGCGGCGGACGCCCATCGCGCCGGGGTCACGATCTCGGCGGGCACCGACGCCCCCGGCGACTGGAACGATCCTTATCCGTCGCTCGACAGGGAACTTTCGCTTCTCGTGCACGGAACGGGATTTTCGCCGATGGATGCGATTGTCTCGGCAACGCGGATTGGCGCGATGACGATCGGCAAGTCCCGGGAGATGGGAACGATCGAGCCCGGCAAGCTCGCGAATTTCGTTTTCGTTTCCGGCAATCCGCTGGACGACATCGCCAATCTCAGGAGCGTAACGATGACGGTCAAGCGCGGACAGCTCTACCGCCGCTCCGCCTACCGGCCGATCTCCAAAGACGAAGCGCAGGGTGAATTCTGAGCGCGCCTGCGCCATGATGCGCGAAATCCCATTGCGGAGAACGACATGACCTTGCGCGGAACAATGATTTCAATGCCGATGAGCGACGGCGCCGGGATCGGCGTCTACCGTGTCGAGCCGGTGGGGCCGCGCCGCGGCGGACTGCTGCTGATCCAGGAAATCTTCGGCGTCACCGATCACATCAAGGAGCAGAGCGACCTCTACGCGGCGCAAGGCTACGAGGTGCTCGCTCCGTCGCTCTACGACCGCGAAGAGCCCGGATTCAATGTCGACTATGGTGCTGAGGATGTGCAAAAGGCGATCCGCATAGCGCGAGGCGAACATCCCTTCGAACTTTCGGTCAAGGATGCGCAAAGCTGCATCGACGCGTTGAAGGCAAATGGTCCCGTCTTCATCACCGGCTATTGCTATGGCGGTTCGGTGACCTGGGCCGCTTCCTGCCGCTGCACGGGGCTCGCCGCCGCGTCAGGTTACTATGGCGGCAATATCGGGCAGATGGCCGACGAGAATCCAAAATGTCCGATCATCCTGCATTTCGGACGCCACGATCACGGCATCCCGATGGAGGTGGTTGAAAAAGTGAAGCGGCTGCATCCCGACGTGATGGTCTATCTCTACGAAGCCGGGCACGGCTTCAATTCCGACCGCCGCGCCGATTACAGCGAAGTCGCCGCCAAACTCGCCCGCGAACGCACCCTCGAACTCTTCCGCGCCCACGGCGGATAAAGATTCACAGGGAGGCAGCGAGACAGTGAGACTACGATGAATATGGCGCGCCAATATGATGAGCTGACGGAGAAAGACCGATAGGTGGACGACAGCGCATTCCGCCTGGAATGAATCGCCGCCCAAAAGCGTGTCATTCCCGCGAA
>PKWC01000244.1:25400-25641 GCA_003131925.1 Alphaproteobacteria bacterium
ATGTTGCCGCCGTCGACGGTGAGGGTGGCGGCGGTGGTCTTGGTTGCGGTTGCGAGATACACGAACGCGTCGGCCACGTCTTCGGCAGTCACTTCGCGGCCAAGCAGATTGGCGCTCATGTAGCTGCTTTCCGAGAGGCCCCGTGCCTGGCTGCGCGAGGCGATCATGTCATCGGTGAGCAGCCCGGTGCGAATCCGGTCGGCGTTGACGGCATTGGAACGGATGCCGTCGCGGCCGTGAT
>PKWC01000175.1 GCA_003131925.1 Alphaproteobacteria bacterium
AGGAGCAGGAACGCGGCATCACCATTACCTCCGCTGCGACCACCTGCTTCTGGGACGACCACCGCGTCAACATCATCGACACGCCCGGACATGTCGATTTCACCATCGAGGTCGAGCGCTCGATGCGCGTGCTCGATGGCGCCATCGCTGTCTTCGATGCGGTCGCGGGCGTCGAACCGCAATCCGAGACCGTGTGGCGTCAGGCCGACAAATATCGTGTGCCGCGGATCTGTTTCGTCAACAAGATGGACCGCATGGGCGCGGATTTTCCGCGGTGCGTACAGATGATGATCGACCGACTCGGAACGCGTCCGCTCGTTGTCCAGCTGCCGATCGGCGCGGAAGCGGACTTCAAGGGCGTCGTCGATCTGGTCGAAATGCGCGCTCTCATCTGGCGTGAGGAGCAGCTTGGCGCACAGTTTGACGTCGTGGAGATTCCGGCTGACCTGGCAGCCAAGGCGCAGGAAATGCGCCTGAAGCTGGTCGATTCGGCGGTCGAGCAAGACGAGAAACTGCTTGAGGCCTACCTCGACGGCAAGATGCCGAGCGCGGAGGAGCTGCGGGCCTGCATCCGCAAAGGAACCTGCTCATTTCATTTCGTTCCGGTGCTGTGTGGCTCGGCCTTCAAGAACAAGGGCGTGCAGCCATTGCTGGACGCGGTAGTTTCGTATCTGCCGTCGCCGCTCGACATCCCTCCCGTGGAGGGCTTGAAGCTCGGCTCGCATGACAAGATCGCGCGCCCGGCGGACGACAAGGCGCCGTTCGCGGGGCTTGCCTTCAAGATCATGGATGATCCCTTCGTGGGATCGCTCACTTTCGTGCGCATCTATTCGGGCACCGTGACTTCGGGTTCGGGCGTGCTCAATTCGACAAGGGACCAGCGCGAGCGCGTCGGCCGCATGCTGCTCATGCATGCCAACTCGCGCGAGGACATCAAGGAAGCCTATGCGGGCGATATCGTCGCGTTCGCCAGCCTGAAGGCCACCACGACTGGCGAAACGCTTTGCGACCAGCAGCAACCGGTGATTCTCGAGAAGATGGATTTTCCCGATCCCGTCATCGAGCTGGCGATCGAACCGAAATCAAAGGCGGATCAGGAGAAGATGGGGATGGCGCTGCAGCGCCTCGCCCAGGAGGATCCCTCGTTCCGTGTTTCAACCGACCAGGAATCCGGACAGACCATCCTCAAAGGCATGGGTGAGCTCCATCTCGACATCAAGGTCGACATCCTTCGCCGGACGTACAAGGTGGACGCCAACGTTGGCGCTCCGCAAGTCGCCTATCGTGAGACGCTGTCGCGGCCAGTGACTATCGACTACACGCACAAGAAGCAGACGGGCGGCGCGGGACAGTTCGCGCGCGTCAAGCTCGAATTCGAGCCGCTGCCGCCGGGTTCGGGCTACGTGTTCGAGAACGACGTCGTTGGCGGCTCGATCCCGAAGGAGTTCATCCCGTCTGTCGACAAGGGTATCAAGTCACAGAAGGAGAGCGGTCTTCTTGCCGGCTTTCCGGTGATCGATTTTGGCGCGCGCCTCATCGACGGCGCCTATCACGAGGTCGATTCCAACGCGCTGACCTTCGAGATCGCCGCCCGCGCTGCGTTCCGTGAGCTGGCGTCGAAAGGCGCCGTGAAGCTTCTCGAGCCGATCATGAAGGTCGAGGTCGTGGCGCCTGACGAGTTTCTGGGCGGGGTCATCGGCGACCTCAATTCCCGGCGCGGTCATGTGCAGGGAACGGATTCGCGCGGCAACGCCCAGATCGTGACCGCAATGGTCCCGCTCGCCAACATGTTCGGGTACATCAACACGCTGCGCTCGATGACGCAGGGACGCGCGCAATACACGATGCAGTTCGATCACTATCAGCAGGTTCCGCAATCGATCGCGGACGAGGTCAAGGCGAAATACGCCTAATCAACTGTCAGACTGGAGGCTTTACCATGGCAAAGAGCAAATTCGAGCGGACAAAGCCGCATTGCAATATCGGCACGATCGGTCACGTCGACCATGGCAAGACGACATTGACGGCTGCGATCACCAAGATCCTGGCGGAGACAGGTCAGGCGAAGTACACGGCCTATGACCAGATCGACAAAGCGCCTGAAGAGAAGGCGCGCGGAATCACCATTTCAACGGCGCATGTCGAGTACGAGACGGGCAAGCGCCATTACGCCCATGTCGACTGCCCGGGGCACGCGGACTACGTGAAGAACATGATCANNGCGCAGATGGACGGCGCGATTCTCGTCGTGTCGGCCGCCGATGGCCCGATGCCGCAAACGCGCGAGCATATTCTGCTTGCGCGGCAGGTCGGCGTCCCCGCGCTCGTCGTCTACATGAACAAGGTGGACATGGTGGACGATCCCGAGCTTCTCGATCTGGTCGAACTCGAAATGCGCGAAATGCTGTCGTACTACGACTTCCCCGGCGACAAGATTCCAATCGTGCGCGGCTCAGCGTTGTGCGCCCTCGAGGACCGCGACCCCAAAGTCGGCCGCGACTCGATCGCCGAGCTGATGACGGCAGTCGATGAAAACATTCCGCAACCCGATCGTGCGGTCGACCAGCCCTTCATGATGGCGATCGAAGACGTGTTCTCGATTTCCGGCCGCGGAACTGTTGTGACGGGTCGTATCGACCGTGGTGTCATCAAGGTCGGTGAAGAAGTCGAGATCGTCGGCATTCGACCCACCGTCAAGACGACGGTCACGGGAGTCGAAATGTTCCGCAAGCTTCTCGATCAGGGTCAGGCCGGCGACAACGTCGGCTGCCTCCTGCGCGGAATCGAGCGGGAAGGCGTGGAACGCGGGCAGGTGCTGGCGAAACCCGGGTCGATCACGCCGCACACAAACTTCAAAGCCGAAATCTATGTGCTCACGAAGGAGGAGGGCGGCCGCCACACGCCCTTCTTCACGAACTACCGACCGCAATTCTATTTCCGCACGACGGACGTTACCGGAATCGTGAAGCTGCCTGAAGGCACCGAGATGGTCATGCCCGGAGACAATGTTTCGATCGACGTAGAGCTGATCGTGCCCGTCGCGATGGAGGAGAAGCTGCGCTTCGCCATCCGCGAAGGCGGGCGCACCGTTGGATCGGGCGTCGTCGCGAAGATCGTGAAATAGCGGCACCGGCGAAGGCTTCGAGAACCGTACTGGAGAAAAGAAGATGCAGGGTCAGAACATCCGTATACGGCTTAAGGCCTTCGATCACCGTATTCTCGACAACTCGACGCGGGAGATCGTGAACACGGCGCGGCGGACGGGAGCGCAGGTGAGGGGACCGATCCCCCTGCCGACCGACTTCGAGCGCTTCACTGTGAACCGCTCTCCGCATGTGGACAAAAAGAGCCGGGAGCAGTTCGAAATTCGAACGCACAAGCGGCTTCTCGACATCATCGATCCCACGCCGCAGACGGTCGACGCGCTGATGAAGCTCGACCTGGCGGCCGGTGTCGATGTCGAGATCAAGCTTTAAGGAGCGCGGATGCGCACGGGCGTCATTACGCAAAAGATTGGCATGACCCGCCTCTTCCTGGAGGATGGTCGGCACGTGCCCGTCACGGTTCTGAAGCTCGATGGCTGTCAGGTCGTGGCGAAGCGGACGGAAGACAGAGACGGATACTGCGCCGTCCAGTTGGGGTCGGGATTCGCGAAGACCAAGCGTCTCACGCAGGCCGATCGGGGACGCTTCGCGAAGGCGGAAGTCGAGCCCAAGAAGAAGCTCGCGGAATTTCGGGTGGACAACGCGAACCTGCTGGACGTGGGCGACGTGATTCTCGCCGACCATTTCGTGCCGGGGCAGAAGGTCGATGTTACGGGCATCACGATCGGCCGCGGATTTACCGGTGCGATGAAGCGATGGAACTTCCGTGGCCTCGAAGCGACGCATGGCGTGTCGATCTCTCACCGCTCGCTAGGCGGTACGGGAGGACGACAGGATCCCGGCAAGACCTTCAAGAACAAGAAGATGCACGGTCACTATGGCGACGAACGCGTCACGACCCAGAATCTTGAAATCGCCAAGGTCGATGTCGAGCGCGGCCTCATCATGATCAAGGGCGCCGTTCCAGGGCACAAGGGAGGCTGGGTCATGGTGCGCGATGCGGCCAAACGTCCCCGACCGGAGACGGCGCCCATGCCGGCTTCAGTCAGGAAGAGCGATCGCAATGGCGCCAGCGAGCAGAAGGCGGAGGGATGACGTGAAAGCGACGGTCCTCAATTTGGACGCCGACGGCACAAGCGAGATCGAACTCAAGGATTCGATCTTCGGGCTGGAGCCGCGCACGGACCTCATTCAGCGCGTGGTTGTCTGGCAATTGGCGAAGCGCCGCGCCGGCACGCACAAGGTCCTGACCCGTGGCGAGATCAACCGGACCAAGAAGAAGGTTTACAAGCAAAAGGGCACCGGGCAGGCGCGGCATGGTGCGCGCTCCGCGCCGCTGTTCGTGGGCGGCGCCAAGGCGATGGGCCCGGTTCAGCACAGCCATGCCTTTGATTTGCCCAAAAAGGTCCGGGCGCTTGGCCTGAGGCACGCGCTTTCTGCGAAGGCGAAGGACGGAACGCTCATCGTGATCGAAAGCGCAAAGTCCCAGAGCATAAAGACGAAGGACCTTGCCAAACGTCTTGACCGCATCGGCATCGGCAACGCGCTTATCGTGGATGGCGAGCTCGATGGGAATTTTGCGCTCAGCGCGCGCAACCTTGCGAGGATCGGGCTCCTGCCGACCGCGGGTCTGAACGTGTACGACATCCTGCGTCGCGAAAAACTCGTGTTGACGACGGCCGCTGTCAAGGCGATCGAGGAGCGGCTGTCATGAGTCATTACGATGTCATTCTTTCGCCGGTGATCACGGAAAAAGCCACGAAGCTGAGCGAGGCCAACCAGGTCGTGTTCCGCGTCGCGCTCGGGGCAACCAAGCCCAATATCGCCAAGGCCGTCGAAGCCCTGTTCAAAGTGAAAGTGAAGGCGGTGAATGTTATTCGGCAGAAGGGCAAGCCGAAGCTCTTCCGGGGCCGGCCGTTCGTCCGCAGCGAAACCAAGAAAGCGATCGTAACCCTCAAAGAGGGTTACCAGATCGACATCACGACGGGACTTTGAGATGGCGCTCAAGCAGTACAAGCCGACGACGCCCGGGCAGCGCCAATTGGTGCTCGTCGACCGTTCGCAACTTCACAAGGGCGGTCCCGTCAAGGGTCTTACCGAAGGACAGACACGACACGGTGGCCGCAACAATACCGGCCGCGTGACGGTGCGCTGGCAGGGAGGCGGCCACAAGCAGCGTTATCGCCTCATCGATTTCAAGCGCCGGAAGTTCGACGTTCCGGGTCGGATCGAGCGCCTCGAATTCGACCCCAATCGCACTTCGTTCATCGCACTCGTGAAATACAAGGATGGAGAGCTGGCCTACATCCTTGCGCCGCAACGCCTCGCGGTCGGCGACATGGTGATTTCAGGCGACCGCGTCGACGTAAAGCCCGGCAACGCGATGCGGCTTGCGGCGATGCCGGTTGGCANNTGCACGATTGTTCACAACGTCGAGATGAAACCGGCCAAGGGCGGGCAGATCGCGCGCTCCGCAGGAACCTACGCGCAATATCTTGGGCGCGACGCCGGCTATGCAATGCTGCGTCTCAATTCGGGCGAAGTGCGCCGCGTTCAGCTCGAATGCATGGCGACGGTCGGCGCGGTCTCCAATCCGGATCACATGAACGAGGTCATCGGCAAGGCTGGCCGCAACGTCTGGAAGGGCAAGCGGCCGAACGTGCGCGGAACGGCGATGAACCCGGTCGATCATCCCCATGGCGGCGGCGAGGGACGGACCAAGGGCGGCCGCCATCCCGTGACCCCGTGGGGAAAATCGACCAAGGGCGCCAGAACGCGCAAGAACAAGCGCACGACCAAATTCATCATGCGGTCGCGCCACGCGAAGCGAACGCAAGGGTAATCGAGATGGCACGGTCTGTTTGGAAAGGTCCGTTTGTCGATGGCTATCTGCTCAAGAAGGCAGAAGCTGCGCGCGGCTCGGGACGCAAGGACGTGATCAAGACGTGGTCACGCCGCTCGACGATCCTGCCGCAATTCGTCGGGCTGACCTTCGGAGTGCACAACGGCCATAAGCATATTCCCGTGCTGGTGACCGAGGACATGGTGGGGCACAAGCTCGGCGAATTCGCGCCGACGCGCACGTTCTACGGACACTCGGCCGACAGAAAGGCCAAGAGGACGGCATAGATGGGCAAAAAATCACGCGCGCGTGTTCTTCCGGACACCAAGGCCCTGGCGATCGGCCGCACCATCCGCACGAGTCCGAGAAAGCTGAACCTGGTCGCGCAATCCATCCGCGGCAAGACAGCCGAACAGGCTCTCAACGAGTTGACGTTTTCGCCCAAGCGGGTCGCCAAAGACGTGAAGAAGGTTCTTCAGTCGGCAATTGCGAATGCGGAAAACAATCATGATCTGGACGTCGATGAGCTTTTCGTCAGCGAGGCGAGCGTCGGAAAGAATCTTGTGCTCAAGCGATTCCATGCGCGAGCACGCGGTCGCGGCGCACGCGTCGAGAAGCCCTTCTCGCAGGTGACCATCATCGTCGAGCAGGCGAAGCGCGAAGAACGGGCGCAGAAGCGCGCGGCGCGCAACAAAACCACAGCGGCAAAGGAGACGGCCTGATGGGCCAGAAGGTCAATCCGACGGGCTTGCGTCTGGGCATCAACCGCACCTGGGACTCGCGGTGGTACGCGGGCAAGAAGGACTATGGACGCCTGCTGCAGGAAGACATCAAGATCCGCCGCCATTTGAGCGAACGGCTCAAGCAGGCGGGCGTATCGCGCATCGTGATCGAGCGGCCGCACAAGAAGTGCCGCATTACGATTCACTCCGCTCGGCCGGGAGTCGTGATCGGCAAAAAGGGCGCCGATATCGAAAAGCTGAAGAACGACGTGCAGAGATTCACGGGAGACGAAGTCCATCTCAACATCGTCGAGATCAGAAAGCCTGAAATCGATGCGAAGCTGGTCGCGGAAAACATCGCCCAGCAACTGGAGAGGCGCGTCGCGTTTCGCCGGGTGATGAAACGCGCGGTGCAATCGGCGATGCGGCTTGGCGCTCAGGGAATACGCATCAATTGCGGCGGCCGGCTCGGCGGCGCCGAAATCGCNNTCTTCAAGGGCGAGATCATGGAGCATGATCCGATGGCCTCGGAAAGGCGTCAGGCGGAAGCCTCCGATCCGAACCGCGCCGCCGGCTCCGGCCGCGCCCATCCGACACCAGCTCACTGACGGACAACTGCCATGCTCCAACCCGCGCGCACGAAGTTCCGCAAGCAGCACAAAGGCCGCATCCATGGCGCAGCCAAGGCTGGCACGTCGCTCAATTTCGGCGCCTATGGACTAAAGGCGACGGAACCCGAGCGGATCACTGCCAGGGAGATCGAAGCGGCGCGGCGCGCCATCACGCGCCACATGAAACGCGCGGGGCGCGTGTGGATTCGGGTATTCCCGGACGTGCCGGTTTCGAAAAAGCCGGCCGAGGTCCGCATGGGGTCCGGCAAGGGCGCGCCCGAGTTCTGGGTAGCCCGGATCAAACCCGGACGCATCCTGTTCGAGATCGATGGAGTCGATACCGAAACTGCCAAGGAAGCCCTTCGGCTGGGAGCCGCCAAACTTTCGATCGACACACGGTTCATTGCGCGGCTTGAGGTCTGAACGAAATGGCGAAAAAAGGCACAGCAGCAGCCGACCTCCGCATTCAGACGGGAGACGAACTCGGCGATTCACTCGTGAAGCTCAAGAAGGAGCAGTTCAACCTGCGCTTCCAGCGTGCGAATGGCCAGCTCGAGAATACGAGTCGCATGCGCGTGGTGCGCCGCGAGATCGCGAGAATTCAGACAGTGCTTGGCGAGCAGCATCGCAAGTCCGGCAAATAAAGGCGAGGAACCAGAAATGCCGAAGCGCATCCTGCAGGGCGTCGTCGTCAGCGACAAGAACGTCAAGACCGTCGTGGTGAAAGTCGAGCGCCGTTTCACCCATCCGGTGATGGGAAAAACGGTACGCCGATCGAAGAAGTACCATGCGCATGACGAGAACAAGGAATTCAAGGTGGGCGACGTTGTGCGCATCCAGGAGTGCCGTCCGCTTTCGCGTCTCAAATCATGGGAAGTGATCGGGCGCGTGGGCGCCCAGGAACGCGGTACGGGAGCCTGATCCATGATTCAGATGTCCACCGAACTCGACGTTGCCGACAACTCGGGCGCACGCCGGGTCATGTGCATCAAGGTGCTGGGCGGTTCGCGCCGCAGATACGCAGATGTCGGCGACACCATCGTGGTGAGCGTGAAGGAAGCCATTCCTCGCGGGCGGGTCAAAAAGGGCGAGGTCCTCAAGGCCGTTATCGTTCGCACTGCGCATGGCGTGCGCAGGCCCGATGGAAGCCTGATCCGCTTCGACTCCAATGCCGCGGTGCTGGTCAACAACCAGAACGAGCCCATAGGGACACGTATATTCGGTCCCGTGACGCGCGAACTTCGCGCCCGCAACCATATGAAGATCATCTCGCTCGCGCCGGAGGTGCTCTGATGGCTGCCAAAATCCGAAGGGGCGATCGGGTCGTTGTGACCACAGGTCGCGATAGGGGCAAAAAGGGCGAGGTGCTGAAGCTTTATACGAAGGAAGCCCGTGCTCTGGTATCTGGCGTGAACATCGTCAAGCGGCATCAACGCCAAACACAAAAACAGCAGGCCGGCATCATCAACAAGGAATCTCCCGTCCATCTTTCGAACCTTGCTCACGTCGATCCCAAGACGGGCGAGGCGACACGGATCGGATTCAAGTTCCTGGGCGACGGCCGCAAGGTTCGCTTTGCGAAAAAATCCGGCGAGGTGATCGATGTCTGAAAAAGGCGCCAAAGAGCCGCGCGCAAAAAAACAGGCCCAGGCGCAAGGCGGCAAAGACGATACCAAACCGCGCGATGGGAAGGCGAAATCCAAACCGGCTGCAAAGGCGGACGCCGCGCCTGCCCGGGCGCCCCAAGCGCCGCGCGACCCGGACTACGTACCGCGGTTCAGGAAGCGGTACGACGAAGTGGTTCGGCCGCAGCTTGTCGAGGAGTTCGCCTACAAGAATCCTTTGCAGGCCCCGCGCATAAAGAAAGTCGTCCTGAACATCGGAGCGGGCGAAGCGGCCGGAGATCAGAAAAAGATTCAGTCCGCCGTCAACGACCTCACCGCGATCGCCGGACAAAAAGCCGTGGTGACCCGGGCAAAGAAAGCGATTGCGACATACAAGATTCGGGAGGGTCTCCCGATCGGCGTCAAGGTCACGTTGCGCAAAGACCGCATGTATGAATTTCTGGATCGCCTGATCACGATTGCGTTGCCGCGGGTGCGGGATTTTCGCGGTCTGAATGGCCGTAGCTTTGACGGACAGGGAAATTACGCGCTGGGCCTCAAGGAGCACATCGTCTTCGTCGAAATCGATTATGACAAGACGGAGAATGTCTGGGGCATGGACATCATCATCAACACGTCCGCAAGGACGGACGCCGAAGCGAAAGCGCTGCTCAAGGGCTTTCAATTCCCGTTCATAAACTGAAGCGAGACGCGAATGGCGAAACTGAGTCAGATCAACCGCAACAAGAAACGCGAAAAAATGGTCGCGCAATACGCTGAAAAGCGCGCAGCCCTCAAGGCACGCACGCAGGACATGTCTGTGCCGCCCGAGGAGCGCTTCGCGGCGCATCTGAAACTTGCCAAATTGCCGCGCAACTCGTCGAAGACGCGCATCCATCACCGCTGCGAGTTGTCCGGGCGCTCCAAAGGCTATTACCGCAAGCTCAGGCTCTCGCGCATCGCGCTTCGCGATCTTTCGAATTTCGGGCAGGTCCCTGGCATGACCAAGGCGAGCTGGTAGGAAAGGGACAGGACATGGCGATCACGGATCCCATCGGCGATCTTCTTACTCGTATCAGGAATGGCCAGCTTCGCGGCAAGGCGAAGGTGCAATCTCCGAACTCGCGCCAGCGCGTGCGCGTGCTGGAAGTGCTGCAGGCGGAGGGCTTCATCCGCGGGTATGCGGAAGTCGAATTCAAGGGCGGCCGACGCGAACTCGAGATCGAGCTCAAATACCACGAAGGCCGGCCGGTAATCAGGGAGCTGACGCGTATCTCGACGCCCGGGCGCCGCGTCTATGCTTCGGTTCGCGAGTTGCGGCCGCACCGCAGCGGACTGGGACTCTCGATTGTTTCCACGCCCCAGGGCGTGATGACCGATACAAACGCGCGCGAAAAGAACGTGGGCGGTGAAGTCATTTGCCGCGTGTTCTAGGCGGCGCGGAATGGAGCTGAATTGATGTCCCGCATCGGCAAAAAACCGGTTCCTCTGCCCAAGGGCGTAAGCGCCACGGTCGAGGGAAAATCCGTGAGGGTGAAGGGCCCGAAGGGCGAACTCAGCGTCATCCTGGCGGATGACGTGGAAGCGAGTATCGCCGGGGAAAGCGTCGTCGTCATGCCGCGGAGCGGGGCCGAGCGTGGCCGCGAAATGTGGGGCCTAAGCCGGACCCTGGTGAACAATCTGGTGATGGGGGTGACGCAAGGTTTCACGCAGAAGCTGGAAATTTCGGGCGTCGGATACCGCGCGGCCGTGCAAGGCAAGAATCTGCAGCTGCAGCTTGGCTTCAGTCACGATGTGGCCTACCCGATCCCGAGCGGGATCAATATCGTATGCGAGAAGCCGACGATGATCACGGTTTCGGGCATCGACAAGCAGTTGGTGGGCCAGGTGGCGGCGGAGATCCGCGCCTGGCGCCCACCCGAGCCCTACAAGGGCAAGGGNNGGCGCAAGGAAGGCAAGAAGAAATAGTCATGGCAAGCGGGAAATCTCTCTTCGACCGGCGCAAGCGGCGTACGCGCTTCCGGGTCATGCGGGCGGCCGGCGGCAGGCCGCGTTTGTCCGTGTTTCGCTCGGGTCGGCATATCTACGCTCAGATCATCGACGACGGGGCAGGTCAGACGATCATCACTGCGTCGACGAACGAAAAGGAGGCCAAAGCGCCCAAGACGTGGAATGTCGCGGCGGCGACCGGCGTGGGCACAAAGATCGCCGAGCGCGCGCTTGCCAAGGGCGTCAAGCAGGTTGTGTTCGACCGGGGCGGCTATATCTATCACGGGCGCATCAAGGC
>PKWC01000103.1 GCA_003131925.1 Alphaproteobacteria bacterium
TCACCTCGCCGACCGGCGCGGTTATTCGCGACATCATGCACCGTCTCGACGCCCGTTTACCGAGTCGCGTGCTTTTGTGGCCCGTCGCCGTGCAGGGCGAGCGCGCGGCCGCTGAAGTTGCTGCGGCGATTCACGGCTTCAACGCACTTGCGCCCGGAGGCGTCGTTCCGAGGCCAGATCTCCTGATTGTCGCGCGCGGCGGCGGCTCCATCGAGGACCTCATGGCGTTCAATGAGGAAATCGTGGTGCGGGCGGCGGCAGAGAGCGCGATACCGCTGATATCGGCTGTCGGGCACGAAACAGACACGACTCTCATCGACCTGGCTGCCGACCGCCGCGCTCCCACGCCGAGCGCGGCCGCCGAGATGGCAGTGCCCGTGCGCACCGAGCTTCTTGCCCAGACGCTCGATTTGGAGAGGCGCAACCTCAGATGCTTCACGCGCGGACTGGACGACCGGCGCAGGCAATTGCAGACAACGGTTCGCATTCTGCCGCGGGCCGACCAGCTCTTCGCACCGGCGCGGCAGCGTTTCGACCTTGCCGCAGAAAGGCTCGGAAGCGCGCTCAATCAAAATCTCCGGGAGCATCGCCGGCTCCTGATCGAGGCGGCCGTATTGCTAAGGTCGCGCTGCGTCACGAATCGTATCGAGGCCGGAGAGGAGCGCCTTCGTGCGCTCGCGCACCGGCTTGTCCGCTGTCAAAGCCTCGCTCTGCGGGCGCGGCGCGACAGGCTCGATTCATCGGCGCGGCTTCTCGACAGCGTGAGCCACCGCTCCGTGCTCGAACGCGGCTTTGCACTGGTCCGCGGCGCGGATGGAGCCATCCGGCGGCGCGCTGCCGCGGTCATGGCCGGCGAAGCGCTCTCGCTCATCTTTTCGGATTCAACAATTCATGCAAAGGCCCAGGGTCCTGCAGCAGGGTCAAGCGTGCCGCGCCGCAAGACCGGCCAAGCCGATTTATTTTAAGCAGCGGGAAGTGTGCTCCAGGCAATTTGTTTTCGAGGCGCATATCGGCGTAAAGTTTCGGGCATGAACCAGATGGAACGGGATTTTCGGCCGGACGGGCTTGCAGAAGTCGAGTATCTCGACGGTGAGTACCGGCTCGTCAAGCCGGGCTCATTCGTCCTGTGCGCGGTGACGGGCGATCGAATTCCGATCGAGGCGTTACGCTATTGGAGCGTCGATCTGCAGGAAGCGTACGCAAGCCCCGCGAGCGCGCTCAAACGCTTCCAGGATCGCGGCCTCACACCCGGATGATCGCGCGGCGTGCGTTTCTCGCTGCGTCGGCTGCACTGGCCGCCTTTCCGCGCGCGGCATTCGCCGCGGTCTCCCGCCTTGCGCTGACCGGTTCGTTCGAGCAAGGCAGCCTCGTTCTCGGCAAAGTCGACGCAGGCTCTCGCATTGCGATCGACGGCACGATGGTTGACGTCTCGCCTGCAGGCGACTTCGCCTTCGGCTTCGCCTACGACCAGAAAAAGCCCTGCGTGATCGCCGCGCGCTTCACCGACGAAACGCGCGAAACGCGAATCGTTCAGCCTGTCGCTCGTCAATATGAAATTCAACGGATCACGGGCCTGCCGGAAAAATTCGTAACGCTGCCGCCGGAGGTGCTGGAGCGCCGAAAGCGCGAGGTGGCCATGATCGCCGCCGCACATGCCCGCGACAGCGATATGGAATGGTTCTCGGAAAAGTTCGATTGGCCGGTGGCCGGCATCATCAGCGGCACATTTGGCAGCCAGAGGATACTCAACGGCAAGGCGATGGCGCCGCATTTCGGCGTCGATATTGCGGCGCGGGCGGGCACACCGATTGCGGCGCCGGCTCCTGCGCGCGTCGCTCTCGCCGGGCCGGATTTCTACCTCGAAGGCGGTCTGACAATTCTGGACCACGGCCACGGGGTGACCACATCCTATCTGCACCAGAGCAGGCAGGCAGTGAAGGCCGGCGACAATGTCGTGCGGGGACAGGTAATTGGAGAGGTGGGCATGACCGGACGCGCGACCGGTCCTCATCTTCACTGGGGACTTAACTGGTTTCAGATAAGGCTCGATCCATCGCGCTCGGCGCGCACGCCCGCGCCCGCGAGGGCCTGAGCCTTTTTCCCACGCCGCGAGCGCGGCATGTCTCCCGGTTTCGGCCAACGGCGATGGATCCATAGCCATTGCGAGGGACTCCGCCGCACACTGGCTTCGATTTCCTCGTTGATGCGGGTTGTCAGTTCCAGCACGTCACGGACGTGATCGCCGCTCGGCGCATAGGCAATTGCAGGATGCACCGTCAACCGAAAATACGCGCCGTGAAGCCGTTCGTTTGAGACCGGCAGCAGGACGGCGCCCAGCTTGAGCGCAAGAGCGGCAGGGGCAGGAGTGGTCATTGCATCGCGGCCGAAGAACGGTGCAGCCACTCCCTCATTCGTCTTCTGGTCAACGAGCATGAAAATCGCCTTGCCGGCCCTGAGCAGTGTGAAAATGCGCCTCGTGCCGTTCGCGCCTTTCGCGATCAGTTCCACAGCTCCATTGACCCGGCGCTGACGCACCATCCAGCGGTCGACAAAGGGATTGTTCACCGGGCGATAGACGCCGCCGCCTTCGAGCCCGTATTGCGCGGCAGCGAGAGGCAGCACCTCCCAATTGGCGAAATGCGCAGAAATGAAGATGATTCCCTTTCCAGTCGCGACCGCATGCTCGACATATTCGAGCCCCGTGACTTCTATGCGCGGTCGATCGCCCTTCATCGACAGCTTTGAGAGATGCGCATATTCCGAAATTGTGCGCCCGAGATTGTCCCACATCCGGCGGATAACGTCTTCACGCGCGGGCGCGGCCATTTCGGGAAGCGCGGCGGAGAGATTGTCGCGGGCACGACGGCTGAGATGGGTGCGATACAGAATCGTCCGGCCCAGCCATCCGCCAAGCGCGGATGCCGTATCGAGCGGAAACAGCCGAAAAACACCGATCATCGCGAAAAACGGTGCGGCTTCGGCGCTGTATCGAGCTGTCCTCAGCAAACGTCCCATCCTCGCATGCAACCGGTTCATGCCTGGGATCGAGTCCTGGCCAACAGGGGACCGAGCAATGACTTGAGCGCAGTTGGATCTTCGAACTCTGCGCGCACACGAAGCACCTCAATTTCATCGCGATCCTGGGTGTTCAGACGCACAAGGTCTTTTTCGGTGGTGATCAGAGTTGCCTGCGCGCGCGCCGCGCGTTCTTTGAGATCCCGGATCTCGGCCCGCGAATAGACATGATGATCGCCATACGAATGGCGTTCGGCGACCTCTGCGCCAACCTCGTTCAGCGTGTCGAAGAACTTGCCGGGCCGGCCAACCCCCGCAAATGCGACAACGCGCCGGCCATCGAGCCTGCGATCGGTGACCAATGTTGCCCGGCAGACTCTGCCGGCAAACCCGGGGAGGGGTGGATTGCCCTGTCCCATGAGTATGACTGCATCGGCGCGGGCAAGACCCTGCCGGACGGATTCACGCAACGGACCTGCCGGGACGATCCTGCCATTGCCGAAAGCGGAGTCGCTGTCCACCACGACGATCGAAAGATCCTTCGCGAGGTCGAAATTCTGATGCCCGTCATCCATCACAATGAAGCGCGCACCTTGCGATTGCGCGAGGCGAGCACCCGCCGCGCGGTCGGATGCGACAATGGTAGGCGCTACGCGCGCCAGCAGCAGCGCTTCATCGCCGACGAAGTCTGCGTCGTGCACTTTGGCATCGACACGTAGCGCGCCGGCTGATCTGCGCCGATAGCCGCGGGTCAGAAAGAAAACCGGCGCGGCATCTGTCTGCAGCGTTCGCGCGAGCGTGATCGCAATCGGAGTTTTGCCGGCGCCGCCGACGGTCAGGTTCCCGATGCAGATGATCGCAGCACCGGGTCTGCAGGCCTTCTGCAAGCGGTGTTTCCACGCGACCGATTCGCCATAGATCACGCCGAGTGGCGAAAGCGCGGCGGAAATCGCCCGTGAGGCAATATCCCCATGCGACCAGAATTCAGGCGGACGCATGCGCGAGCATGGCCTCGACGACAATCCGCGTTTTCTCGAGCGCGCCGCCGAGAGCCGCCGCCGCGTTCGCGGCCGCTGCGCCCGCCACTTGAGCCTCCCCGGCGTTGGCAAGCCAGCGATCCGCGTTCGCAACGATCTCCGCGCAGCAGCGCACGCGGCCCGCGCCCTGGGCGGCCAGAATTGCTTCGTACACGTCGGAAAAATTCTCCGTGTGCGGACCGACCATCACCGCGCGCTCCAGCCGCGCTGCCTCGAGTGGATTCTGGCCGCCATGCCGAACGAGGCTCCCGCCGATGAAAGCGAAAGTCGCAAGCCGGTATAGCAGCGGAAGCTCTCCGATCGTATCGGCGACATAGACGGCGGTCTCTGCCCGGGGCAGGCAGCCGTCCGAGCGCCGCAGCGCCGAGCGGGAGCCGCAAAGCATCACAATTTCGGTTCCCCGCGCCGGATGTCTTGGGGCGATGATTGTGAGAAGGGCAGGGTATCGCACGCGGAGCGCGTCGTGGGCGGGGAGGATCGTTTCATCTTCGCCCGGGTGCGTGCTGGCCGCCAATAGAATTGGCCGGCCGGCGATCGCATGTTCGAGCGCGGCCAGCCTGGCCAGATCCGGAGGCTCGGGGCGAGCGTCGGCCTTGAGATTGCCGCACACGCGCACATCGCTCGCGCCCAGGCTCGCAAGACGCGCGGCGGTTGTTTCGTCCTGGGCCAGACAGGTCTCGAAGCAACCCAGCACGCGCCGGGCTGTTCTGGGGGCGCGCCTCCAACCGGCGAAAGCGCGCGCCGACATGCGTGCATTGATCAGCGCAAGCCGGACGCCACGCTCGCGAGCCGATAGCAGAAGATTGGGCCATAGTTCCGAATCGACGAAGAGGGCGGCGTCGGGCCTCCAGTGATCGAGGAATTTTGCGACTGCCGAAGGCCCGTCGATGGGCACGTATTGATGCAGCGCGCGCTCGGGCAGGCGCTGCTGCATGAGCTTCGCCGAGGTGACCGTGCCGCTTGTCACCAGCACGGAGCGGCCAAAAAACTCGAGAAGCTTGTCAATGAGCGGCAGCGCCGAAATGCATTCGCCGATGCTGGCGCCGTGAATCCAGACGAGCTCGCCGGGCGGCCGCTTGCGGCTTGCGCGGCCAAACCGCTCCGACAGGCGAGCCAGATCTTCCTTGCCAGTTCTCGCGCGCGCGAGCAGGACGAGGCGGGCCACGGGGGCCAGCGCCGAAGTCGCGAAGCGATAGGCGAGCAAGGCGGGCGTCGTACGCTCGTGTCCGGCCGTCATCCGCGCGCTGCCGTGGTGCGCGCCGCCTCGTTGCCTGTGTCCTCAGCCAGATCGTGCCTGTACAGGCGTGCGTAGAGCCCGCCTCGCGCCACGAGCTCGGCATGGGTGCCCCATTCGGCGAGTTGGCCCTGATCGAGAACATAGATGCGGTCTGCATCCAGCACGGTCGACAGGCGGTGTGCGATGACAACGGTTGTCCGGCCTTGCGTGAGACGGGCAAGCGCGTCCCGAACTTGCCGCTCGCTTTCCGCATCGAGCGCCGAGGTCGCTTCGTCGAGGAGAAGGATCGGCGCATTGCGCAGCATGGCGCGGGCGATCGCGATGCGCTGGCGCTGCCCGCCGGAAAGCCGCAGGCCACCTTCGCCAATGCGGGAGTCGTAGCCCCGTGGCAGTTCGGAAATAAATCCGTCCGCTGCGGCCGCACGGGCGGCAGCAACGATTTCCTCGCGCGATGCATCACGCCTGCCAAGGGCGATGTTGTCGGCGATGGTCTCATCGAAAAGAAAGGGCTCCTGCGTCACGAGAGCTATGTTTGCGCGCAGGGATTCGAGTGTCACCGCTCTGATGTCCTGACCATCGATGCGAATGGTCCCTTCGTCGAGATCGTAGAACCGCAAGAGAAGATTGAAGATCGTGCTCTTGCCGGCGCCCGAAGGGCCGACGAGCGCCACCTTCCGTCCAGCAGGGATATCGAGAGAAATTTGATTGAGCGCGGCGGCACCTTCCTCGCGATAGGTGAATGATACGTTCTCCAGGCGGATGGAACCGCCGTCCGGCGCGGGTCCCACGACGAGCGGTCTTGCGTCCCCGCGATCTGATATTCCCGGCTTTGTGTCGATCAGGGCAAAGATGCGATTGGCCGCAGAAAGTCCTTCGGTCGAGATGGTCCAGAGCTGGCTCAATGTGCGCACGGGTTGCTGGGCGAGCAGCATGGCTCCGGTGAAGGCGAAGAACTGATTGATGGCAAGATGACCATGCAGATGTTGATAGCCGGCAAAAGCCACGGTCGCGGCGGCGGCGAGGCCGCCGACCAGGTCGGTCGACGGCACGGCTGCCGCCCGTGCCCGGGCCGCGCGAAGAATGAATTTCAGACGTTGGGCGATGCGCGACTCTGCCGCGCCCGCCGCATAGGCTTCGAGCGAGTAGGCCTTGACGATACGGCGGCCGGCTAGCGCCTCAGACAGGGCGCGCGAAAGCGTGCCCGTTTCCTCCATGCCGCGCGTCGAGGATTTGCGAAGCGACCTGCTGAGACGCTGGGTCACCCAAGCCGCGAGAGGAAGCAGAATTACCGAGATGAGCGCAAGCTGCCAATCTTCGTAGATCATCACCGCGGCGAGCACGACGAGAGTGACGAATTCCTTGCCGAGGCCCGCCACGCCGCGCGTGATCGCGCCCCGGAGCAACGTCGCGTCATAGAGAAATTTCGATACCAGCTCACCCGAATGGATTTCGTTGAGAGTGGCGATATCGAGCCGGATTTGGCTCGAGAACATGTCGCGCTGAACGTCCGCGACGACGCGCTCGGCGACGTTGTTGAGAATGTACTGCTCGCCGAATGCGGTCGCCGCGCGCAGCGCGACGACGCCGACGATGGCGAGCGGGATGATCAGCAGCATTCGCGCATTGTTGTCGAGGAATAGCTCTCTGGTCGCGGGATCGAGCAGCCATGCGAGCACGCCGCTCATCCCCGCAGTCGTGAGCATGCACGCTGCTGCAACGGCGAGCCGGTTCCACCGGCGGCCCATGTAATCGCGCAAAAGGCGCCGGATGATGGCAAAATCGTTCGAAGCCGCCGCTCGCTTGCGGGTTCCGGGCAAACGTAGAGCCGTCTCTGCGGCGGCCTGATCCGATGTACGCGGGTAAGTGCTCACGCCTGCTCTGGTTATGCTGGATAAAATCCGGGGCCCACACGACAGGTTAGCATGGTCTACCGCCGGCGAGGAAAGGTGCGCTCACCTCCGCGCCGCGCCAGGGTCCAGCAGTCTGTGAATATGGACCACGAAATAGCGCATATGAGCATTGTCGACCGTAGCCTGCGCCGCTGCCCGCCACGCCGAATGGGCTTCCTTGTAGTTCGGATAGATGCCGACAACGTGAAGTTTGGAGACATGCGTGAATTCGACGCTGTCTGGCGCAACGACCTCGCCGCCAAAGACAAGGTGGAGCAATTGCTTCGATTCGCGTTCCGGCATCGGCGTTCTCTAAGGTAGAGCGCTGTGGCGGAGGCGCTCGATCAGCAGAGCGTGAAGTTTCGGACCCGCGCAGATCATCGACCGCTGGATCGAGGTCGGTCCGTTGAATAGCAATGCACTTCCGTCCATCGCAGTGACACCGCCGCGCGCTTCGCGCACGATCACATCGCCCGCCGCCATGTCCCAATCGTGCTTGGGGGCAAGCACGATTGCGGCGTCGAACCGGCCTGACGCGACGAGCGACATCCGATAGGCGATGGAGCTACGCGATTCAACCTGCATCTCGGGCCATGGCGAGTTCGGGGGTTCCGACCAGCGCGGATGGGAAAACATCTCTTTCGCGCCCAGTACGTGGCAACCCTCGATGGCGGCACAATCGCTGACCCGGATCGGTGTGGCGTTCAGCCGTGCGCCACCGCCTTCCGAGGCAGCGAAGAGTTCGTCGAGAATGGGGTTGTACACGACACCGGCCACCGGCCGCCCTTGTTCCGCCACCGCCACGGAAATCGAGAAATGCGGGCGCTCTTTCAGAAATGCCGTGGTGCCGTCGATCGGGTCGACAATGAAGATTCGCGAAGCGTCCGCATTCGCCGGATCCCGCCCGGTCTCCTCCGACAACCAGCCATAATCGGGCCTCTCGCGTTCCAACGTGGCGTGCAGATATTTGTCGATGGCAAGGTCGGCTTCCGTAACCGGCTCGCCCCGGCTTTTGCTCCAGCGCCGGAATTCGCCGCCAAAATAGTGCCGCGCGATCTCTCCCGCCTTGCGCACTGCATTCTCGACAAGCAGGAGATCGGCTGCGTCACGCTCCCGCAACGGTCATACCCTCGATGCGCAATGTCGGTGCGTTGGTGCCGTAGCGGAAGACAAGGTCGTCTGCCGGTGTCAGGCGGCGGAACATGTCTTTGAGATTGCCGGCAATCGTGACGCCTGCAACGGGATAGGCGATCACGCCATTTTCGATCCAGAAGCCCGAGGCGCCGCGGCTGTAGTCGCCGGTCACCTGATTGACTCCCATGCCCATCAGCTCGGTCACGTAGAAACCCTGGACGATGTCTGCGATCATATCCTTCGGCGGCAGCTTTCCGGCCTCCATGTAGAGATTGGTCGTCGCGGGCGAGGGCGGCCCGCCCGTTCCGCGCGCCGCATGACCGGTCGTTGACAGGCCGAGTTGCCTGGCGCTGGCGCAGTCGAGAATCCAGGTCTTGAGCTGGCCGTCTTCGACAAGTGACATGCGGGCGTTGCGCACGCCTTCCCCGTCGAAAGGCTTGGAACGAAGGCCGCGCGGCCGATGCGGATCGTCGACGATCGTGATTCCACGGGTGAACACTTCTGCCCCCAAATCGTCCTTGAGGAAGCTGACGCCCCGTGCAATCGACGCACCAGAGATGGCGCCTGCGAGATGCCCGAGCAGGCCGGAGGAGACGCGCGGCTCGAAGACGACCGGCACGGCCTGCGACTTCGCCTTGCGCGGGTTGAGGCGTGCAACCGTGCGCTCGCCGGCGCGGCGGCCGATGGATTCGGCCGGTTCGAGGTCGGCCGCATGCCGCGCGCTGACGCCGTCATAATCCCGCTCCATGGTGGTGCCGTCGCCGGCCAGCACGGCGACCCCGATGCCGTGAGACGTTCCGGCATAGCAGCCGAAGAATCCCGCGCTGGTCGCCAGAGCGATCTCGCTGCGGCCGAAACTTGCGCCACCGCCTTCAGAATTGGTGACTCCCGCGATTGCCATTGCGGCGCCCTCGACCGTTTTCGCCCGCTCGATCAGAACATCCGCCGAAGGCTCCTCCGTGTCTTCGAGATCGAGTGTCGGAAAGCTCGTGGCAATCCGGTCGGCCGGCGCAAGCAAGGCAAATCTGTCTTCCGGCGCAAGCCTCGCCATCGCAAGCGCCCGCTCCGGCAGCTCACGCAACGTGTCGGGCGATAGGTCGGTCGACGATACGAACGCCACCTTCGCCCCGGCAAAAACGCGCAGACCAAGATCGCGGGACTCTGCGCGCTCCAGATCCTCAAGCCTGCCGAGGCGAAAGGACACGCTTGCCGATACGTTGGAAGCAAGGATCGCATCGGCCGCGTCGGCCCCCGACCTCAACGCAGCGCGGATGAGTTCCTCGAGGATCGCTCTGGAATCGCGATTATCCGTCACGGACTGAGCGGGTTCGGTTGCGGCAGGAAAACGAACCACAATACGCCAGCGATCCCCACGATGTAGGCAATCCATGTCAGCGTCATGCCCAGAACGCGCAACGTCGATGGACCGGTCGATCGCGTCAGCGCCGTCGCGTGCAGCACGCGGCCAATGGTGAGGGGAATGCCCATACCGTGGACAAGCCAGATCGAACGGCCCAGCGGCGAAGCGAGCGCCCAGAGTAAGACCAGGGCCATCGGAACGTATTCGGCGTTGTTGGCGTGCGCGCGAAGGGCCCCGGCCATCTTCGGTATGCCGCCGTCGCCGATTGACGTTTGCGTCCTGACCCGCGCGCGCACCACGAGGACCGAGAGGACGAGCATGATGAGCGCGTTCAGCGCCGCGTAGAAACCGAAGGCATAGATCGACGATTCGAACAGCAACATGATTTTCCCCTGACCGCCCCCGCTGGGCGCCGCGCAATGTGCAAGTGGAGTCCGCGTGCGGTCAAGCCGCGGTCATTGATGCAGTGCCGCTGTGTCCTTCGGGGGTGCTGCCGCCGAAGCGGATGAACTTGCGTCGGCTGCCGCTGGGGCCGATTCCGGCGTGATGTAGAGCTTCTGCTCCTTGTAAGCAATGTAGAGGTGCAGATGACGCAGGACGTCCATGCCTATCAGAAGGTCGGGCAGCTTCTGTTCGACGCTCGAGTCCGGCATTCGCGTTCCGGTGGCCGGTGGCCGTTCCATCTGTCCGCGCTGCAGATCGGGAATGATGTCGAGCGAGGGATTGGAAATGGTGAGACCCTCGAAGCTCAACGATTTGAACGCGTGCCGGTACACAATCGAGTCGTCCTTGTCTCTCATGCGCCCGACGGCGATCATGTCGGGCTGCTTTTCGTTGAGGTGGAAATCTCCTTCGGCGACGCTGAGATTGAGCGTGCTCCTCGATACACCCGTATCGAGAATCGCGTTGAGCGTTTGCCCATCGAGCTTCACGGGTACCACAATATGACCACTGGCTTTTGCGACCTGCATCGGTACGACCGCAACCGAATCCGCTGTCCAATACACTACCTTGCCGTCGCAATGGTCCTGCGATAGGAGCGTGAGCTTTCTTCCGGCGATGTCGAGTGCGACATCGTAGTAGCGTAAAATACCCGGCCCCAGGATCCCTGCAACGTCGCTGCTGTCCCTGAAAAGGTCATTCGGCCCGACGACGAAGTCGACGTTGTGACCAGTCAGGCCGCCGATCGCGAAATCAGGAACAATTGTGTGGTGGTCGACGTAATTGCCGCGAATGTCGTAGAAGCGAAGGGTCGGCGTCTTGACCGATTCGAGCGCAAGTTTCGATACCGCCGAGGGCGTCAGTTCGCTGATGGTGCCGCCGGTATCGAGCAGCAAGTATTTCGTCTGTTGCTGGAGCGACACCGGTACAAACACGGCCGCATCGTTCGGCGCCGCCTTGAGATCGACAGAGGCGACGATCTTCAGCGGCCCGCATGCCTGTGAGGCCGCAGGCGTTGCAGGCGCCGCGAACGCGATGAAACAGATCCCTGCACTCCACCATGTGGCGCGCATTTCAGCCCCCGGATTCGACAGCGAGTTCTTACCAGCGAGACGCGGCAACGCCAACCCGCTAACGCCAAATCGGTTTGCCCGTCCCCGGCAGTCCGAGGCGAGGCCATTTTTCGGTGACGGTGCGGACGATTTCGTCGTCCATACGGATGAGGCGCCCCCATTCGCGCTTCGTCTCGGGAGGAAGTTTGTTCGTCGCGTCCAGGCCGATCTTGGAACCCAGCCCTGAATCAGGCGAAGCGAAATCGAGATAATCGATTGGCGTGTTTTCGACGAGCGTGATGTCGCGCGCGGGATCCATCCGCGTTGCAATCGCCCACATCACATCCTTCCAGTTGCGCGCGTCGATGTCGTCGTCCACGACAACAACCCATTTCGTGTACATGAACTGCCGCAGATACGACCACACCGCCATCATCACGCGCTTGGCGTGGCCCGGATAGGCTTTGCGCATGCTCACCACCGCGATGCGATAGGAGCAGCCTTCGGGCGGCAGCCAGAAATCGACAATCTCCGGAAATTGCTGCTTCAGGAGCGGTATGAAAACTTCATTGAGCGCCTCTCCAAGTACCGACGGCTCGTCGGGCGGCCGTCCCGTATAGGTCGAAAGATAGATCGGGTTCCGCCGCATGGTGATCGCCGTGACCGTGAACACCGGGAACTGCTCGACGGAATTGTAGTAGCCGGTGTGATCCCCGAAGGGACCTTCGTCGCGATAGTCGATGAGCGAGACTTCGCCTTCGAGCACGATTTCGGCTTCGGCCGGTACTTTGAGCGGCTGGCTCACGCAATCAGCCAGTTCGACTCGCGCGCCGCGCAGCAATCCCGCGAACTGGTATTCGGAAAGCGTGTCGGGCACGGGCGTGACCGCGGCGAGGATCGTTCCGGGATCTGCGCCCAGGACCGCTGCCGCGGGCAGCGGCGTGGAATTTTCCTTTGCCCAGCGTGCATGGTGCTGGGCGCCCCCGCGATGCTTCAGCCAGCGCATTAGCGTCTGATTTTTCCCGATCACTTGCATGCGGTAAATGCCGAGATTGAAATTGTCTTCGCGCGCGCTTCCGGGTCCCTTCGTCACCACGAGCGGCCAGGTGATGAGAGGAGCGGGTTCGCCCGGCCAGCAGGTCTGGACGGGCAGGCGCGAGAGATCGATGTCGGCGCCACGAAGGACGATTTGCTGGCAGGGGGGCGCGCCAACCGTCTTCGGGCGCATCGACATCACGGACTTCGCGAGCGGCAGCAATTCCATTGCCTCGCCGAAACTGCGCGGTGGCTCGGGCTGACGCAATGTCGCCAGCACTTCGCCAACTTCGCGAAGCGCGCTTCCGTCGCTGCGCTCGATTCCGCTCATGGTGACACCCATCGCCACGCGCTTCACCGTGCCGAAGAGATTGACGAGGACGGGAAACTCGCTGTGTGCGCCGTCCTCCATCGTCACATTTTCAAAGAGAACAGCCGGCCCGCTCTCCGCAATCAGCCGCGTCTGGATTTCCGTCATCTCGAGCACGGTGGAAACGGGCTCGCGCACACGCACGAGCTCGCGCTCGGCTTCAAGCTTCGCAATGAAATCGCGGAGGGAGCGATAGGTCACGCGCCATCGCTTTCCTCCCCCACATGTGGGGGAGGTGGCCCGAAGGGNNCCTCCCCCACGCGTGGGGGAGGAAAAATTTGCGCGCACGCGCGTATTCATCACGCCTCGTTCGCTACTTTCCACTTCGACGGCGCCGCATGCCACACGCCGTAAGTGAAAAAGATAAGCAGCCCGATCGCCGTCCAGAGCACCAGCCGTACCCATGTGGCATCGGAGAGGCTGAACATCATCACGCTGCAGATGACGATGCCGGCGGGCGCGACGAACCACACGAAGGGCGTGCGGAACGGGCGCCGCGCAAGCGGCGTGGTCCGGCGCAGGATCATGATCCCGCCGCAGACCGCGACAAAAGCGAGCAGAGTCCCGATCGAGACGAGGTCGGCCAGGATGTCGAGCGGCAGAACCGCGGCCGCCAATCCCGCCGCCACGCCGATGATAATGGTGCCGATATGCGGCGTGTGGAAACGCGGATGCACAGTGGCGAAGACTTTTCCCAAAAAACCGTCGCGTGCCATCGAATAGAAGACGCGCGACTGGCCATAGAGCGAGACGAACACGACGGAGGCGAGGCCGACCACGGCGCCGATATTGATCAGCGGCACGAGCCAGGAAAGCGAGCCGATCTTCCCCGTCGCGAAGGAGACCGGATTGGGTACGTCGAGCGTGCGCCAGTCGGTGATGCCGAGAAGCACGATCGCCATCAGAATGTAGAGGACCGTGCAGATGCCGAGCGAGCCCAGAATGCCGATCGGCAGGTCGCGGCGGGGATTTTTCGCCNNCGAAGCCGATATAGGCGAAGAAGATCATCCCCGAGGCGGCGAGAATGCCGCTGACGCCGAACTTGCCGAATGTGCCCTGATTGGGCGGCATGAACGGTTTGAGATTGGCGAAATGCACATGCGGCAGCCCGAACAGGATGACAAGCAGCACGATGCTCGTCTTCACCAGAACCATCGCGCCATTGAATGTGGCGGACTCGCGGACGCCCACGATCAGGAAGACCGTCAATGCCGCAATGAGCACCACGGCGGGCAGGTTGATGATCGCGCCCGTCCAGTGCATGTCGTGAAATCCCGTCGCCGCAAGTGGCGCGTTGGCGAAGGCGGCGGGGAGGGCGACACCGATATTTTGCAGGAGACTCGCAAAATAGCCTGACCAGCCCACTGCGACCGTGGAGGCCGAGACGCCATATTCGAGCACCATGTTCCAGCCGATGAACCAGGCCATGAAGCGGCCCATCGTGGCGTAGGCATAGGTGTAGGAGCTCCCCGATTCGGGGATCATCGAGGCGAACTCGGCATAGCACAGCCCCGCGAACAGGCAGCCCAGCCCCGCGATAAGGAACGAGACAAGAACCGCAGGCCCGGCATGTTCGGCCGCGGCGGTGCCTGCGATCACGAATATGCCCGCGCCGATGATCGAGCCAATCCCGATCAGGATCAGGTTGATGGGTCCAAGTGCCCGCTTCAACTCATGCGCTTCGGCGATCACGGATTCCGGTTGCGTCAATGCGGTCGCGTCGCTCGCCATGTCTGCCCTTGCTCTGGTTGCCGGCCGCCAACATAAATGAACTCCACAGGCGCGCAAAATGGTCGAAATTTGGAGTGGTGCTTTGGTCTGAGTCGTTACCGTTGGACGGCTTGCGCGGGGCAGATTGGAAATGAGCTGTCAGGGCATACTGGTGACAGGCATTGCGATCTGTCTTGTTGCGTGTAGTCCCGCAAAGGAATCGCTTATGGCGAATTGCCGAACGTCCATGACTCATGGCGATCGGCGATGGTCTGCCTTGGAAAATTTCGAAGGTTGTATGTCGTCAAAGGACTATCACTTGACCCGCTCAAGAAAATGCATGGACCTCAACAATCCGAATGATCCGGTCAGCCCTACGACTTATGCGCTTCGAGACCCGGGATGTTGGTATTGGGCTTCTTCGGACTGGCCCTGAACCTCAAATCAGAAAACTCTCCGCCAGGGCGGTTACTTGCCCGTTGGATTGGCTGCCTCTAGGCTCGCGCGAAGCGCCACCGAGAATCAGGCGCGTCGGAGGGAGCATTATCATGGTCCGTGGGCGGTTGCTTGCGCGCAAGCCTGTCGATCACGTCCGCGCCGAATTCGCTCGTTCCGAACTGAAGCGGACGCTCGGTCCCTTCAATCTCGTCACGCTGGGCATCGGATGCATCATCGGTGCGGGAATCTTCGTCATCACCGGATCCGCGGCGGCGAACTTTGCCGGCCCGGCTGTCCTGCTTTCGTTCGTGGTCGCGGGCATTGCCTGCGCTCTTGCGGGATTGTGTTACGCCGAACTGGCGTCGACGATGCCCGTCCCGGGCTCCGCTTACACCTACGCCTATGTCACCCTCGGCGAAGTCTTCGCCTGGACGATGGGCTGGCTGTTGCTGCTCGAATACGGCGTCGCCGCGTCGACGGTGGCCGCCGGATGGACCGGCTATGTGCTGAGCCTGATCGGCGATTTCGGCGTTCACGTTCCGGCGACGCTGTCGCATTCGGCGCTGCAGTACCAGAACGGCATTCTGAATTTGGTCCCGAGCCTCAATCTCGTCGGCGCGATCGGTATCGGCATCGTCACGACCTTGCTGGTGATCGGAGTGAAGGAATCGGCGCAGGTCAATAACGTCATCGTCGTCATCAAGGTATCGGTGCTTGTAGCCTTTGTGATTATCGGCTTTGCCTATATCGATCCGGCAAACTGGAAACCCTTCATTCCGGCCAACGAAGGCGGATTCCATTATGGCTGGCTGGGTATCTTCCGCGCAGCCTCGCTTATCTTCTTCGCCTATATCGGATTCGAAGCCGTCTCGACGGCGGCGGGCGAAGCGCGCAATCCGCAAAAAGACCTGCCGATCGGAATCCTCGGCTCTCTGGTCGCCTGCACGGTGATCTACATGGCCGTAGCGGCCGTGATGACCGGCGTCGTCCCGTTCCGCAAGCTGGGAGTCCCCGATCCGATCGCCATCGCCGTGGACCGCATGAATCCGGTGTGGGCGATCGTACATTGGCCGCTTTCCGCTTCGGGAAACCTCAATCTCTTCTCCTTTCTCATCAAGGTGGGCGCGTTCACCGGTCTCACCTCGGTGATGCTCGTTCTCTGCTACGGACAGACTCGCGTCTTCTACCAGATGGCGAAAGATGGTCTGATCCCGGCAATCTTCAGCCGCATCAATCCGCGCCTCAAAACGCCTGCGGCCGGCACGATTCTCCTGGGGTCCACGATCGCATTGGGCGCGGCGACGCTTCCGCTCACCATCCTGAACGACCTCGTCAGCCTCGGAACGGCGCTGGCTTTTTCCATCGTCTGCATCAGCGTCATCTATCTGCGCCGCAACGAGCCGGACCTTCCGCGTCCGTTCAAGGTGCCGTTCTATCCGCTCACGCCCATTCTCGGCGCACTCGCCTGCCTCATCTTCATGGTGGGGCCCATTCTTCTCGACATCGTCAGCAAGGGAATCGGAAAGGATCTGCTCGGATCGATGTTTGGTTCCCCCGACGCGAAATTTCAGCGCGATCCCGCCGCGTTGTACATTCTCACAAGCTACATCGTGATCGGCGCGCTCATCTACGCGCTGTTTGGCTATTGGAATTCCAGATTGGGCAAAGGCCAACCGGCACTGGGCATCGAGCCGGCCCCAATGGAACTGCCGCATTGAGCGTGAGAAGCGATTAAATCAAAAACATTGTCATGGCCCCGGCTTAGCCTGTCCTCCGGCCGCGCTTTGCGCGGACCCGGGGGCGACAGCGGAGACCGGGCCACCCAGGCTTCATCGCCAACCACACGTCGCTCTCATCTGGGTGGCCCGCTTGCGCGGGCCATGACAAATAAAGAGGGTAATTTGAATCCCGAACAGTTTTAGGATTTCGTCCACACCGCGATCTCGTTGCCGTTGGGATCGCGGAAGTGGAAGCGGCGGCCGCCTTCGAACTTTTCGCGCGAAATGATTTCCGCGCCAGCCTCGCGCACTTTCGCTTCCATCGCATCGATGTCCGCCGCGTAGAGCACGATCAGCGGGCCGCCCGACGCCACCACCCTCCGCTCCGCGTTGAAGCCGCCTTGGCGCCCCGCCGAGTCGAAGGCAACATAGTCCGGCCCGTAATCGGTGAAGGTCCAGCCGAAGAGCGAGCCATAGAACCGCTTGGTTGCGGGAATATCAGGCCCGGGAAGTTCGATGTAGTCGAGAAAGCCGTCCGCTGGCATTGATAAGTTCCCTCTTTGTTCCCAGAGAACCATTCTCGGGCACCGGCGTCAAGCGCCGCAGAGACTGAGTCACGCGCCATTTAACGGCGCCAGCCGAAAGACACTCGTCTCGCGGATTTCTCGGTCTTCGAGTTCGCGGGAGGTTGGCACGCGATAGGTCGCAAGCCGGACTGTTCCGCTTTCCGGGAAATAGGTGCGGCCCGGATCACCCAGGAAAACCTTCGTGCCGACCCTCGCACACTGGCTGAGCCATTGGAGCATGCGCTCGGCGAGCGGCCGCTCGTAACACATGTCCCCCACCAGAATGACGTCCCAGGCGCATCGGTGTCCGATCACGTCATCGGTGGTGATTTCAATTTTTTCACCCCGTCTGGCGACTGCCGGACATTCTGCGGCGGGCCGGCGCGTAACGCAGCTCACGCCGTTTGCCCAGCAATTCAGGGCGATCGCTGCGGCGGCAAAATTGTCGACATCGGCGGCCAGCACGCTCCGCGCGCCTGCCTTCGCGGCGGAAATGGCGACAAGGCCCGAACCGGTGCCAAGGTCGAGCACGGCCCGGGTGGCTACCGTTTCGCGGTGGTCCAGCACGTACCGCGCCAGCGCCTGGCCGCCAGCCCAGGCAAACGCCCAATAAGGCGGCGGCACGCCTTCCAGCTGCAATTCCTCTTCCGTCTTGCGCCATAACGGCACGACTTCGGTCGCGAGATGCAGGTCGATCTCGGGAACGAGAGGCGGCGCGGCAAGCTCGGTATTGGCGCGGATGAACTCCGCGGGATGCCCATCCATCATGTTTCGGCCGTAACAATGGTGCTCAATATTCTCGACGGATCCGTGCACCGCTTTATTCCAGGGACCGTGCATTTTAGCCGCCCCGGCAGACGATCGCAAAGAGGGCGCGTCGTCAGTTTCGCTCAGAAAAGACCGCCCGCACTGAGCACCAGGATTGCCATCCAGATTCCGCAGATCAGTTGAACGGCAAGGGCCGTGAAGCGAAAAGTAATCGCGACAACCGATCCCGACGCGATGTGGATCGCGGATTGAACAATGCGCGCAACGACGACGACGATGGCGAGCCGGTTGAACGTCGCCGTCTCCATGCCCACGACCCAGCCGGCCAGCACGATCGCCGCAAAGATGGGCAGGTTTTCGACCGTGTTCAGATGCGCGCGGTTGATTCGCCAGTAGGAATCGCTGCCATGCGGCACGCCGGGTGTGAAGCTGTCCGCTTTCGCTGTGCCGCGGATCACCATGAGCACGCGGTCGGCACCAACCATCAGGACCAGTGCAATTGCCCACAGCGCATAAAGCACTAGCGCGACGATGGATTCCGGCGCAACGAACTGGGACATGGGGATTTCCTTTCACAGAAAAGATTTAACGCAGAGGACGCGGAGGATGCGCAGAGGACGCGGGGCAGGAGGATCGCGCCTCCGGCGCGCAACAACTTCTTCTACGCCCACTGCGCAACCTCCGCGTCCTCTGCGTTAAGAACTTTTTTTAGTGTACATAGCTTGCGGTCACCAGGGCTGCGCCGATGAGGAGTCCTGTGTCGCGGTTGGAACGGAAAATCGTCAGACAGCGTGTGGTATCGCCCTGGTCGAGCCTGCGCACTTGCCACAGAAAGTGCAAGCCCGCGGGAGCGAGCAAAAACAACGTCCATGTCCGCGCCGTGGAAAACCACATCGCGGCGCCGATGCAGGCGATTGCACACGCATAGAATGCCGCGATCCATGGACGCGAGTGCGCGCCGAACAGGCGCGCCGTCGATTTGACGCCGACCAGCGCGTCGTCCTCC
>PKWC01000048.1 GCA_003131925.1 Alphaproteobacteria bacterium
CTATATCCGCAAATATTTCGAGCGTTTCCCGGGCATCCGCAGCTACATGGAGGCGACCAAGGAATTCGCGCGTGACAAGGGCTACGTGGAGACGCTGTTCGGGCGGCGCATTCACATCCGCGAAATCCGTTCGAAGATTCCGGGTCCGCGCGGCGGGGCCGAGCGCGCTGCCATCAATGCGCCCATTCAGGGAACAGCCGCCGACATCATCCGCCGCGCCATGATTCGCGTCCCGGCCGCGCTGGCGAACGGCAAGCTCAACGCAAGAATGCTGTTGCAGGTTCACGACGAACTCGTGTTCGAAGCGGCGGAAAAAGATGCGGCCGCCACCTGCGCCGCCGCAAAACGCATCATGGAGAAAGCCACGCTTCCCGCGATCTCGCTTTCGGTGCCGCTAATCGTTGAAGCGCGCGCTGCCGCGAATTGGGATGAGGCGCATTGACTGCGCCGGCCACAGTCAGGAGTTGGCGGAGCGGAGTGTCGGCAGAATCGTGGGATTGTCACCGCAGAGCCGGCATTTCGGATCGGGGTGAACCCTGACCTTGCGGAAGCGTACCGCTAGCGCCTCGTAGATCAGGAGGTGTCCGGCGAGACTCTCGCCGATGCCGAGAACCTCCTTCAACACTTCGAGCGCCTGAAGAGTCCCCATGACGCCCGCCGCGGCGCCGAGGACGCCCGTCTCCGAGCACGAAGGTGCTGCACCGGCCGGTGGCGTTTCGGGGAAAATGCACCGGTAGCAGGGATAACGTCCGGTTTTGTCGAAAGCCCTGAACGTCGCGAGCTGACCGTCGAACTCGGTGACCGCAGCGGACACGAGCGGCCGCGCGGCGAAGTAACAAACGTCGTTGACCAGGAAGCGCGTCGGAAAATTATCGGACCCATCGGCGACGAGATCGTAGCGGCTGACCAGATCGCGCGCGTTGTCCTGAGTGAGACGGTCGGGATGGAGCTCGATCTGCACGTCCGGATTGATCGCCCGCACCGCGCGCGCCGCAGAGTCCGTTTTCAGCACGCCGATGTCTTCAGTTCTGTGCACGATCTGGCGCTGCAGATTCGACAGCGACACCGCATCGAAGTCGACGATGCCGATCGTGCCGATTCCTGCCGCAGCGAGGTAGAGGACCAGCGGACTTCCGAGGCCGCCTGCACCCACCACCAGAACGCGCGACGCCAGAAGCTTCGCCTGGCCCACACCCCCCACTTCGCGCAGCACGATATGGCGGGCGTAACGCTCAAGCTGTTCATCGCTCAGAGGCATGATCGGCGGCTCTTGGAGTTGCTCTGGATTCAAGTAACGCACTTATCTGTGTCATAGCCCGAGCAGGACCATAGGCGCCAAGATAACCCAGCCCGAGCGACCCCTCACCCGCGCCGGAGCAGAATTCATTGCACGTATCTGCGTCCCTCTCCCANNGAAGCCTTGGCGTAGGCGGATGGGAGAGGGGAAATATTCGAGTCCTCTCCACCTGCACCGGCGCGGTGAGGGGCCGCTCGGGCTGAGTTCTCCTGGCACCTATGCGTGGCCCCCGGTCCCGGTGCCGATTCAGGGGGTTCCTTGCCGCGGGGCCGGGCGGAAGCCTATTCTGCCCGGCGGGCGGGCCGGCCGGACGGCCGAACGCCCGCGCTCCGCCGGCCTGGAGGGGCCCGCGAGTAGTTGGGGAGTGGAGGGAAATGTCGCAGGACACTCGGCAACCGGGCGCCCATGGGCTCGAACTACAGGGCTTCCGCAATCTGCAGGCCGCAAACTGGAATCTGCCCGCGCCGGAGCTTTATGAGCGCGCGGTCATTCGGGGCGAGGGCCATATCGCCAGGGGCGGCGCGCTCGTCGCGCTCACCGGTCAGCACACAGGCCGCTCGGCTTCCGACAAGTTCATCGTCTGCGACAGCGCAAGCGACAAGCAGGTGTGGTGGGACAACAACAAGGCGATGACGCCCGCGCATTTCGAGGCGCTGTTTCATGCCATGATCGCCTATGCGCAAGGACGCGAGCTCTTTGTGCAGGATCTCTTCGGCGGTGCCGACCCCACGCATCGTCTGCCCGTCCGCGTGGTGACCGAGCTCGCCTGGCATTCGCTCTTTATCCAGCATCTCCTGATCGAACCGACTGCCGGAGAGCGCGACGGATTCGTGCCCGAGTTCACGATCATCGATCTTCCGGGCTTTCAAGCCGACCCGGCCATTCACGGCAGCGAAACAGGGACCGTCATTGCGGTCAATTTCACCGAGAAGCTCGTTCTGATCGGCGGCACGTCCTACGCCGGCGAGATGAAGAAATCGGTGTTCACGATTCTCAATTATCTCCTTCCGCCCAAACGCGTGATGCCCATGCATTGCTCGGCGAATGTCGGCCCCAGCCGCGACGCCGCGATCTTTTTCGGGCTCTCAGGGACCGGCAAGACGACGCTCTCCGCCGATGCGACCCGCACGCTGGTCGGCGACGACGAGCACGGCTGGTCGGAGAACGGCGTGTTCAATTTCGAGGGCGGCTGCTACGCAAAAGTCATCAAACTGTCCGCAGAAGCGGAGCCAGAGATTTACGCCACGACGCAGCGGTTCTGCACCGTGCTGGAAAACGTGGTGATGGATCCGGTCACGCGCGAACTCGATCTCGACGATGGGCGGTACACCGAAAACACACGCGCCGCCTACCCGATCGACTACATCCCGAACGCATCGCGCACCGGCATGGCACCGCACCCGAAAAACGTCATCCTTCTGACGGCGGATGCATTCGGCGTGCTGCCCCCGATCGCGAAGCTCACAGCGTCACAGACGATGTATCATTTTCTGTCGGGCTTTACGGCAAAAGTCGCAGGAACGGAAAAGGGACTCGGCAAGGAGCCGCAACCGACCTTCTCAACCTGCTTCGGTGCGCCCTTCATGCCCCGCCATCCGTCTGAATACGGCAATCTTCTGCGCGATCTGATCGCGCAACACCAGGCGGATTGCTGGCTTGTGAATACCGGCTGGACCGGCGGCGCTTTCGGCACCGGTCACCGCATGCCGATCAAGGCGACGCGGGCATTGCTTGTGGCCGCGCTCGACGGCACGCTCGCGAATGTCGAGATGCGCGTCGACCCGCATTTCCGCTTCCGTGTCCCCGTGTCGGTGCCCGGCGTCGATCCGGCAATCCTCAATCCGCGGGAAACCTGGAACGACAAACCCGCTTACGACGCGCAGGCGATCAAGCTCGTGAGCATGTTCCGCGAAAATTTCCGCAAATTCGAAGCGCATGTCGGCGCGGACGTGCTGCAAGCCGCTCCGCAACTGGCCGAAGCGGCGGAGTAATCGTCGCTAGGTTTGCGTAGACCCCTGCGCTTAAAATAGATTCGTCATGGCCGGGCTGTTGTNNGTTCTTGGATGGCCGGGACAACGGCCCGGCCATGACGAGGTTGGATATGCGGTTGACCTCAAAATCTTTCTACATGCTGCGGTACACCCAGACGCGCGCGGGCGGAAGGTTGGCGAGTACGAAACCCGCGTGCTCGACGGTGAAGTCCTTTCCGGCCGGAACAGGCGGCGTCCATCCATAGGAGAATTGAATGAAGGGTGCGCCGGGCACGAGGTGCGCGAGCGCGCTCGCAATCAGCGCGTAGCGTCGCGCGACCGGTTGATTGAGCAAAGGCAGACCGGACACCGCGCCAGCCAAACCTTCGCATGCGTGTCCGATGAGGCTGCGCTCCAGATCGTACGCATCGCCCTCTACGACGCGCAGCTTTGGAAATCGCTCTCTTACAAGCTGGGCCATGTCGGGATCGGATTCGATCGCGATCAACCGATCCTCCGTGATGCCTCTGGCGATGAGCGCGTCGGTCACGACGCCTGTTCCCGGGCCAAGCTCGATCACCATGCCTTCTGTTCGCGGATCGATCTGTTCCGCGATCTTGCGCGCGAGAGCCGGGCTCGAAGGTGCAATGGCGCCGATGGAGCGCGGCCGAACGACGAGGCTACGCAGGAAACGCAGCTCGTCGAGCGCTCCTCTCGCGGTCGCATTTGTCATCGGGATGCCGTCTCCACTTGGCCGGCGCAGCGCGGCTCGCCGCGCGACACGGGTCGTGCCTCGCGACGGCGGGTCCAGACTAGGACCCCCGTGATCAATGCGAAAGGCGGCCCGATCGTTTCAGAGCCGTGTCACGCCTCTTCGGCGCGACTACAGAATTCCTTGACCCTGGCGAAGAAGCCTTCGGTTTCGGGATGCATGCCGGTTTCTCCCTCCTTCTCGAAAGAACGGAGAAGCTCTTTCTGCTTGCGCGTCAGCTTCACGGGAGTCTCGACGGCGATTTCGACATAGAGGTCGCCCGCCATGCCGCCGCCGCGCAGCAGAGGCATGCCCTTGCCGCGAAGGCGGATCTGCCGGCCGGCCTGGGTGCCCTCGGGAATATTGATCTTCGCGCGGCCACCGTCGCAGGTGGGAACTTCGATGCTGCCCCCCAGCGCGGCCGTGATGAAGGACACCGGTGCCCGGCAGTGAAGATCATGTCCGTCGCGCTGGAAGATCGGGTGCGATGTGATCGAAATGAAAATGTAGAGATCGCCTGGAGGCCCACCGTTCAGTCCCGCCTGGCCTTCGCCCGTGAGGCGGATGCGGGTGCCTTCCTCGACGCCGCGGGGGATGTTGACCGCAAGCGTGCGCTCCTTCTGCACATGGCCGCTGCCGCGGCAGGGCTTGCAAGGGTTGCGGATGTGCCGGCCGGAGCCGCGACAGCCCGGGCAGGTGCGTTCGATCGTGAAGAAGCCCTGTTGCGCACGGACCTTTCCGGCGCCCGCACAGGTCGGACAGGCTTCCGGACTCGAACCTGCTTCGGCGCCGCTTCCGGCGCAGGCTTCGCAGGGCACTGCCGTGTTGACGTGGATCTCCGCGCTCTTGCCCGCGTAAGCCTCTTCAAGCGATATCTCCATATTGTAACGGAGATCGCCGCCCCGATTCTGCCTGCGGCCGCGGCGCCCGCCCATCATTTCGCCGAAGAGATCATCGAACACGTCGGTGAAAGACGACGCGAAGTCGAAGCCGAAGCCGTTTGCGCGCCCACCGCCGCCGTTCTCGAATGCCGCGTGGCCGAAGCGATCATAGGCCGCGCGCTTGTCTTCGTCCTTGAGGACTTCGTAGGCCTCGTTGATTTCCTTGAAGCGATGCTCGCAGGAATGATCGCCGGGATTGCGGTCGGGGTGAATCTCCTTCGCGAGCCGCCGGTAGGCGCCCTTGAGCTCTTCGATCGAGGCGCCGCGTTGGCAGCCCAGCACTTCGTAAAAGTCGCGCTTGTTCATTGCGATGTCAGTTGGGACCGCGAAACCGGAAATCTAGAATGAGAAGGTAAACGGTCCACTCTGCTCGCCCCTTTTCCCGATTCCCGGCCTCCGAATTCCGATCAAGCGGCGCCCTTCTTCTTGTCCTCGTCGACTTCCGTGAACTCGGCATCCACGACATTTTCGTCCGGCTTGGCCCCGCCTGCGCCATCGCCTTCGCCGCCCCCCGCGGCCTGCGCCTGCTGCGCCTTGTACATGGCCTCGCCAAGTTTCATCGACGCCTGCGCAAGCGTCTGGGTCTTGGACTGGATCGAATCGACATCGTCCGTCTTGACGGCTTCCCTGAGAGAGGAGATGGCGTTTTCGATGTTGGTGCGCTCTCCCGCATCGACCTTGTCGCCATGTTCGGACAGAGCCTTCTCGGTCGAGTGAATCAGAGCGTCGCCCTGGTTCTTGGCTTCGGCCAGCGCGCGCCGTTTCTTGTCGTCGGCGGCATGACTCTCGGCCTCCTTCACCATCTTCTCGATGTCTTTCTCGGAAAGGCCGCCCGACGCCTGGATGCGGATCTGCTGCTCCTTGGCGGTCGCCTTGTACTTGGCCGAAACCTGGACGATGCCGTTGGCGTCGATG
>PKWC01000095.1 GCA_003131925.1 Alphaproteobacteria bacterium
TGCATGTCGGCTCGCTGTTGCCGATCATGCTGCTGTACTGGCTGCAGCAGACCGGTCACCGCCCGATCGCGCTGATGGGCGGCGGCACGACGCGCGTCGGCGATCCGTCGGGCAAGGACGAAAGCCGGCGGCTGCTCACCGACGAGGCGATCAACGATAACCTCAAAGGCATTCGCGCGGTCTTCACCAAATTCCTGAAATTCGAAGATGCCGGCGGCAAGGCGGTCATGGCCAACAATGCCGATTGGCTCAACACGCTCAATTATATCGACTTCCTGCGCGACGTCGGCCGCCACTTTTCCATCAATCGGATGCTCGCTTTCGATTCGGTCAAGCTGCGGCTCGATCGCCAGCAGGAACTCTCGTTTCTCGAATTCAATTACATGATCCTGCAAGCGTACGATTTCGTCGAGCTCCATCGCCGTTACGGCTGCGTTTTGCAGATGGGCGGCTCCGACCAATGGGGCAACATTGTCAACGGCATCGATCTTGGCCGCCGTCTGCATAATGCGCAGTTTTTCGCGCTCACCTCGCCGCTCATCACCACGTCTTCGGGCGCCAAGATGGGCAAGACCGCGGCCGGCGCGGTGTGGCTCAACGCGGACCTGGTGAGCCCCTACGACTACTGGCAATACTGGCGCAACACCGAAGACGCCGATGTCGGACGCTTCCTGCGTCTGTTCACCGATCTGCCGGAGGACGAGATTCTTCGCCTCGAAACTCTGCAGGGCGTCGAGCTCAACAGCGCCAAGAAAACGCTGGCGACCGAAGCGACCGCACTTTGTCACGGACGGGACGCGACGGAAAAGGCCGCCGACACTGCCCGCCGGACGTTTGAGTCGGGAGAATTCGCCGAAGGCCTTCCCACTTTCGAAATCGCGCGGACAAGACTCGAGGAAGGATTCCTCGTCGCCAATCTCGCCCAGCTGATCGGCTTGACCTCGTCTTCCGGCGAGGCCCGACGTTTCATCCAGTCCGGCGGCCTGCGCCTCAACGGCGCTCCCGTCACGGACGTGACGGCCGCAGTCGGCCTCGCTGACCTGACGCCCGAGGGTGTGATCAAGATCTCCATCGGCCGAAAGAAACACGCGCTGGTCAGGCCGGTGTAGAGAAGTACAGTTTGAACAGACCGCTTGCGCCGCCACGATCGCAGCCGTGGTAATAAGTACGCTATCCCCGTATTCTAGAGCGTACTCTCGTTTGTTCCCTGATGTTGGGAGAGGAAAGGTGCAGCTCTGTTGGAGATCGGCATAGCGTGGATGGGGTATCATTGACCTCGGGGTAGAACGCTTCTGGCCTTGGGGGTTTCTCGGCATTTTGCTACTATGGCGATGAAGGCTGGCGAAGGGGACGGGTCATGGCCGTGAATTTCCACGTACGAGAATTTTCGATTGCGCTTTCAGCAATTTTGCTGCTGCTGAGCCCAGCCAGCGCATAAGCCGTCAAAACGGAGCCTCCCATGTCTTCCGCGCCCGTAGTATTTTTCGACGTCGCCGGCCCGGACGCAGCGAAGCTAAGAAGTTTCTACTCGGAGAATTTCGGGTGGGCCTTCGATGCCGCAAATGGCATCACAACGCCCGGCCTGAAAGGCACAATACGCCAGGACCCGGCAGAAACTCTGATCTATCTGGGCGTTTCCGACATCGACGCCGCGCTGAAGAAGATCGTGGCGTCCGGCGGCACTGTTGTCCTGCCGCGAACAGTGGTGCCCAAGGTCGTGATCTTTGCGCTTTTCAAAGACCCTGCGGGAAATCGCATGGGACTTGCGGAGACGGGCAAATAAAAAGGCGCGTATTGTTGAAAATACAGGTTGAAAATACAGGGACATGAAATTGTATTACCGCTTGCGGGTGGCGGCCAATCTACGAGCCAATTCCGAAGTCTCGCTCAAAGCGCGCAATCCAGACGGATCCGGCCTTCGGTAACGAGTCAACCGCCCCCGTTAACTTAGCCGACCTGTAATAAGTTTCTGTGGATAGTAGCGAATGTGCGCAAAGAAATTGTTGGGCTCCAAATGGCGTTGATCGATACAAGCATGCTGCCCGTCATCGAACGGCTCCCGGGGTGGCGCGGCCGCTATTTCAATTCGCCCAGCATGACCTTTGCCCATTATGAGTTTGACGCCGGCGCTACAATTCACGAGCACTCCCACCCGAAGAAGAGGTCTACGAAGTCATCGAAGGCGAACTGGAAATCACTGTGGCTGGAGTCGTGGAGCGGGTGAGACCCGGGATCGTCATGGTCGTCCCGCCCAATACACGTCACTTTGTGCGTGCGATTACAAATGGGAACCTCATCGTAATCGATCACCCGTTGCGCAAAATGACGTGAGACGTACGATACGATCCACTCATTCGCCTACTGCGTCTGTTTCGCCTGCACCGGTGGCGCGGCGGGCCTCGCCGGCGCGGTGGGGGTGGAGCCTTCGAAGATGCGCCGCAAGATGCCGGGCGTCAGCATCGAGAGCGGGTTTGTGCTGAGTTTCGGCTCGTCGAGATCGCCGCGCACGCTATAAGTTACCCCGAACAGCCCCTCGCCTTTCTTCGAGACGAACACGTCTCCCAGAACAGGAATGACTCCGAGGATCCCGTTGATGCCGTACATCGGCGCCATGGCGCCCTGGAGCGCGATCTGGTTGGAGCCGCGGTCGACATAGCCGTCCGCGGTCACGCCGACGGAAGGTCCGGACGCACGCGCGTCGTGGATGTCGATGACATCGTCATTGACGCGGAATGGAATGTCGATGCTGGAGATCGAAATACCCTGTCCCTGCATCAGGTCGACGACTCCTCCCGGGGATCCCGACGAAAACAGCCGTGTGAAAAACGCCTGGTTGAGGACGGTGCAGTTCTTGATCGTCACCACGCCGGAATATTCGGGCACGCCCGGATCCTTGCGCGAAGCCGCGGCCGCCGACGGCATGGTGGCATTGAGGTTCAGTTCGCCACCCCTGATGCTCGCCATGCCGAACAATCCCTTGACCAGTGTACCGGCATCCCCCGCCTTCATGGTGAGACGGCGCTGATTTCCTTCCGGCGCCACGCTGATCGATAGCGGCGAACCGGCGAGACCTCCGGTCGCGGAAAGCGTTCGCGGATGCTGGCCGGCGCCGCTCGCGTCAAGAGCAAACGGCGTGACGCTGACTCCGTTGTGCAAGACGAGGCGATCGACCTTTACGCTCACGTGAAACGGTTCGTTCGTTTCGCGGGTGCTTTCATTCGCGCTCGTCGCGGATTTCCGCTTGCCGATCCCCGAGGCATCGAGCGAGCGGCCCGCGATCGCAATATCGAGGCCGCTGGAAGGCTGCTCTTTCATCGTCACCGCGAAATCGTTCGCGGCGCCCGCGCGCACATTCGGAAGATTCATAGTCTCGAGCGAACCACCCGCGAACGAAGCATTACCGCGCGCCACAAGACTCGGCCCGTCGATCGAAAGATCGGCCGCGCGAAGGTCTCCGTTGGCGTCCAGTTTTGCCGATATCTGGGCGCTGGCGGGAGTTCCGGGTGGCTTTTTCCATGCCAGCATGTCCAAGCCGAAACTCGCTTCGGTGAGATCGAGATGAACCAATGCCCGCCCAATGGTGCCGCGATGGCCGGTGAGCGCAGCATCGATCCCGACCGGGCCCGACACGAGCTTGCCGAGAGGCAATCCGAGCGCCTCGCGCGCTGCGTCGTCCAGCGTGCCGCGTAGCGATACTTGTGTGGTAATCGGACCTCGCGGCTTGAATGCCTCGAGCCAATCCATTTCGAGATTGACCCCGCCGATTCCCACCTTTCCTGTCGCGCGCAACTGGGTGTTATCCACATTGAAATCGAGCGTCCCGTTCGAGATTTTCGTATGCGGCCCGAGCGAAATGGCAAACGCGCTGGCTGTTCCGCTGACAGAGACGCCGACCGAATCAATTGTCTCGCCGCGAATCGTCGGCACGCGGAACGACACATCGAACGCACCCACGCCCTGCGCCGAACTCGAATTGATGTGGAATCGCGTCGGATATTGCAGCGGTTTCATGTCGAGCAAGGCGAGAATTTGCGGCACCTGACCCGTGACATGCGCGGCGATGTTGGCCGGCGTGCCATCCACATGCAGTTCCGCGATCGTCACGCGGCCATGAGTCACGGAGAGGGGCCCGACGGCGGCGGAGTCGACATCGGCTTTGAAGGTGTCGCCGCTCAGATTTGCGGTGCCTGCGACATTGGTGAGCGGGGTCAATCCATTCACATAGCGAATCGTCGCGCCAACGAGTGGAAATGTGACGGAGAGCGCTTCGTCGGGAAGCGCGGGACGGCCGAACGCGCCAGCAGGAATTTTCGCGTGGACGAGAACCGGGCCAAGACGTCCCGACGAGACTCTTTCCGAAATCCACGCACGCGGGCCCGGCACGACCCGTAGCGGCCAGTATGAGAGCAGATCGCGAACGGCGATGGCTCCAATCCTGCCGTCGAAATTCAGCTCCGGAGATTCGTTGGCAGCAAGAACCATGCGTCCCGCAAATGTCGCCGATAGCGGTCCTCCCGAGAGGAGTCCCTCCTCCACGAGGATGCTGTTGTTCGCGGCGGTGTAGGCGCCTTTCACGATGGCATGCCCCAGAGTAACGGCCCGTGCCATCGCGCCGGGCAAATCGATCCCGATCCGGTCGAGCGCGAGCGCGAAGCTTGAGGAATTGAGTCCACCGTCCTGATTGAAGGTGAGAGCGGCGCTTCCCGTGAGATGCGCGCTGGCCTGCTCACCGGCAAGCGCCGCATCATCGATCAGCAAGCGACCTGTCGCGCCATCGTAGCGTCCGACGAGGCGCAGCGACTTGACGTGCACCGGCCGGCCGAAACCATTCACATAGCCATAAGCTCCAATTCCGAAATCAGCGAGTCTGAGATCCGTGCCGTTCACCAGAGTCCATGAGCCCGTGACGTCGGCGGTCAACGCCAGCGGCGCCAGGAACGCAAAGCTCTTTCCATCGCGGGCAAGTGCGGAAAGGCTCAATCCGCTGATGCTGATGTCGCCGGTTACGACATTTCCCTTCTGCGGCAGATCGATGCTGGCGTAGAGGCGCGCCGGCTTTCCCGATATCTCGATACGGGCGATCAGATTCGCAGTGATGGAGTCTTTCGCGGCCGATGCATTGTTCGGCGTGGAAATCTGCAGTTCGGCCTCGGGCGCCACGACGAAGGCGCCTGTCTCCTCGTCGTAGAACGCGAGGCGCGCTTCATGGACCGCGAAACTCTTGAGCGACGACGTGCCCCCGCCGTGATTGTGCGAGATCGCGTCGCGAATGCGCTTCAGGACATCACTGCCGCCTTTCTCGGACTCGACGCCGAGACGCAATTCACCGCTCTTCATGTGCACGAGCGTGAGTTGAACGCCGACCAGCGCAATACGATTGACGACGACGTGCCCGCTCAGGAGCGGACCTGCAGCGAGCCCGATTTCGGCTTTCGGCGCCTGCGCAATGATGTGCTGGCCCTCATCGAAGACGCGCGTGCCCAGAATGACGAGATTGACGCGCCCCTCCGAGCGCGTCCATTCGAGAGCGGCATCGTCGAAACGGACATCCAGACCCGGTACGACTTCTGTCAGTGCGGCATGAAGGTCACCGTTGAACGGTCCAAGCGACACCGGCCCCATAAGAAGGCGGAACAGGAGTCCCAGACAGAAGAACACCGTCCCGGCAGCAAGCGCGATTGCGAGCCAGCCGGCGCGGCGCAGGACAAGCGAAGCAAGCCTCGCGCGCTCGGCGCTGAAGAAGTGCATGCGTGGTTCCGAAACCTTCAATTCAACTCCGGGCTGCCGCCCGACCCGCGCCCCCCGCTTGCACCCGCACCAAACTCAGCTTATCCCCAAAGCGCGTCGATCCGTAAATCCCGCAATCCCCCCTTCGGATAAACTCATGACCAAGGAACTTCGACCAGGCGATCTTGCGCCGCCGTTCAAGCTGCCCACCGATGGCGGTTCCCAAATCTCGACGGCCCAACTGAAGGGCAAGCCTTTCATCGTCTACTTCTATCCCAAGGATGACACATCGGGGTGCACGAAAGAGGCGATTTCATTCACTGAGGAAAAGAGAAAATTCGATTCGCTGGGTGTCGAGATTATCGGAATATCCAAGGATACCGCGGTTTCACACGAAAAGTTTAAGAAAAAATACAAGCTTGGAATCACGCTTGCGTCAGATTCGGAGATCAAGGTTGCGCAAGCCTACGGAGTGTGGGTCGAAAAGAGTTTGTATGGACGACGCTATATGGGCATGGACAGAGCGACATTTCTGATGGACGCAAAGGGCGTCATCAAACAAATCTGGCGCAAAGTGAAGGTGCCGGGCCATGTCGCCGCAGTTCTGGAGGCCGCGCGCACGCTTTGACGAATGCGTAAACTGGACCTGAGGTTGTTCCCGAATTGGACTTCTAATGCCAAGGGCTTGAACGATCATCCAGAATAGGGTGCAATGATGGCACAAGGGGTTGTTGGGGGGTCTACAGGAAAGGAAGGCTGGGGCATGGTGGAACCGCTCATAGAGCGTGCGTGGGCGTGGCTTCACGCGACGTTTCCAGAGCGGCAAATCTACATCCGCAGCGATGGCCGGGTGCAGTTTTTCACCTTCGGCTCGACGCTTCAGGCAACCTGCGCGGGCCTCTCCCTCATTTTCCTCGGTTGGGTCGCCTTCGCTTCGGTCAATGTCATTTTCAAAGACCGGATCATTACGTCGAAGGATCATCGATTCCAGCAGATGCAGGCGAGTTACGAGAACCGGGTCGCCGATCTTCAGCTTTCCTATGATGAACTGAACAACGCGCTCGTCTCGGCCGAAGACCGGTTCAAATCGACTGCCGATCAGCTCGAGGCCAAGCAGCAGACCGTCGCAAATCTCTTGGGACGCAAGCAGGTCATCGAGGCAACTGTTGCGAGTCTCGGCTCGGGCAACGCCGCAGCGGCCGCGATCAAATCTCTCGACGTTGCGAGCGCGCCGTCATCGAGCACTCCTCCGGATGTGGCAAGCGACAGTCTGGAAGCCGACCCGGAGCTTGGTCGGCCTTCTGCGTCGCCAGGATCCGCAATCGTGCCGGCCGCGCCCCAGGCAAGCGGCACTTATTTCGGAAGCGGCGCGTCGCAACTGAACGTCATGCCGCAATCGGTGGAACCGCAGCCTCGCACCGCGCGGCCGACGAGAGCAAGCTTTCTCGACGACACCGTGTTGCGCTTTGCTGAAGTTTTGTTTCAGAGCCACCCGCGTGTGAACGCGCCACTGCCCCAGACGCCTGCCCTCCAGGCTCTCGCACAACAGACCGAACGCGTTCGGCAGCTCGACTCGACGGAGACCAGCCTGCTCGTCGGCGTGGACCAAAGGATTTCCGGGCGCATCGGCGACGTGCAGAGACTTCTCGGGCGCGTGGGCGTGAATGCCGACGATCTGGAACGGCGGGCCTCCGAGGGTGGAGTCGGCGGTCCCTTGGTCTCCGCCCAATCCGACCGCCTCGACGGGGTTTCCGATACGGTGTTCACGGCGGCGTATGAGGGGGCCGTGGCGCACACGGATGAATTGAACACGCTGTTCGCGGCGCTTCGCCATGTGCCACTGACAACGCCGGTGCATGGCGCCCAGTTCGAAATGACCAGTGGGTTCGGGGCGCGCGTGGATCCGTTCACCCGGCGCATTGCTCTTCACACCGGCATGGATTTCGCAGGCCCATGGGGATCGACCGTCATGGCCACGGCGCCCGGAGTCGTCACCTTTGCCGGTCCCCGCGGCGGATATGGCAATATGGTCGAGATCGACCATGGCTTCGGCTTTCACACGCGCTACGGCCATCTTTCCTCGGTTCTCGTCAGACCAGGAACGAGGGTGAGCGAGGGCTCGCCCGTCGGAAAGCTTGGCTCGACTGGCCGCAGCACCGGACCTCACGTACACTACGAAGTGTGGGTCGCCGACGCCGTAAAAGACCCGGGAAAATTCATCGAGGCAGGACGACATGTTTTCGAATAAGAACCGCGACCGCGACGCAACCGAAATCGCATCATCCACGCCGCCATCACAGCTGCAGCCCGCGAAACGCGCAGGCCGCTCCGGCGCCCCTTCGATCATCAGCGCCGATCTCACCGTGAACGGAACACTGACATCGGCCGGCGACGTTCAGATCGACGGATGCGTCGAGGGCGACGTGCATAGCGCCGGACTTGTCATCGGCGAAAAGGCACTCATCCGGGGCGAAATCGTGGCCGAGGACGTCACCGTGCGTGGCCGCGTCAACGGCAGCATCCGCGCCCGCAAGGTGCTCCTCTGCGCGAGCTGCCATGTTGAAGGCAACATCCTGCATGAAGCCTTTGCGGTGGAGGCCGGCGCGTTCTTCGAAGGAAACTGCCGGCATTCCGACAATCCGCTCTCCGACGAAGCCGCGAAGCCGAAAGCCATCGAACCAAAGCAAGCCCCAGTTGCGACCGCGTCGGGCCAGCCGGTGCGGCAGAGTTCTCCCGAAGCCGTGGCAATGCCGCTCCGAACCGGCGTCTGATTATCCCGTCAATTCCCCCAAAGAACGGGCACGCGGAGGCGCGGAGGACGCGGACAAGGGAATAATTTGCAGAGAGGCAGTGAGGTGGTGAGAAAGGTATGGCGCGCCTGCGGCGCGCCGTAATTCTCACTTCCTCATTGTCTCATTGTGACTTTTTCTCTTCGCCGCGTCCTCCGCGTCTCCCTGTGAACCTGTTTTCCCTATCCGAGATCTGGCACGGCTTCGCGCGGCTTGCCGCCGATCGCGTGGGCCAGTGCAGCCGCCATGAATGGATCGAGATTTCCATCGAGCACGTCCTGTGGCGCGCGGCTTTCGACGCCGGTACGCAGATCCTTCACCAGCTGGTAGGGCTGAAGAACGTAAGAACGGATCTGATGTCCCCAGCCGATGTCCGTTTTCTGGCCGATATGGGCGGCGGTTTCCGCCTGCTTTTTTTCGAGCTCAATCTCGTAGAGTCTCGAGCGCAACATGTCCCGGCAGATTGCCCGGTTCTGATGCTGCGACCGTTCAGTCTGGCAACTGACGACGATGCCAGTGGGCAGATGGGTGAATCGCACGGCGCTGTCCGTCTTGTTCACATGCTGGCCGCCCGCGCCCGATGAGCGATAGGTATCGACGCGCAGGTCCTTGTCCGGGATATCGATCTCGATGGTCTGGTCGATGACGGGGAACACCGTGACGCTGGCGAAGCTTGTGTGACGCCGCGCATTGGCATCGAAAGGTGAAATGCGCACCAGCCGGTGCACGCCGGCCTCGGTCTTCAGCCATCCATAGGCGTTCTCACCCTTGACAAGCAGCGTCGCAGACTTGATGCCGGCGCCCTCGCCCGCGCTCTCCTCGATGAGCTGCAACTTGAAGCCCTTGCGCTCCGCCCAGCGCATGTACATGCGCTCGAGCATTTCAGCCCAGTCTTGGCTTTCGGTTCCTCCTGCGCCTGCATGAATGTCGAGATAGGTGTCGTTCGCGTCCGCCTCGCCGGACAACATCGAGGCGAGCCGCAGCTGTTCCGCGCGTGAACGCAGCGCGCCGATTAGCTGCTCCGACTCCCGCGTCATCGCCGCGTCGCTGTCCGCTTCGGCCAGCTCAAGAAGGCCCAGCGCGTCCGCAAGCTCTGATTCCAGGGATCGCACGCCAGAAAGGGAAGCATCCAGCTTCTGCCGCTCGCGCATCAGAGCCTGCGCGGCCTGCGTATCGTTCCACAGGGCCGAGTCTTCGGCCCTTGCGTTCAGCTCGTCGAGCCGCCTGAGCGCCCGATCCCAGTCAAAGATGCCTCCTCAGCAGGCCGATTGCCTGCCTGATCTCTTCAACACTGCGCTCGATTTCTGGACGCACGAACAATTCCCTATGGGCGCCATCGATATGGCCGGGGTCATCACGCTTGTAAAGACCCGTCCAAATTCAGTTTGACGGAGTGGGCGCCTGCGGAAGCTGAAACACGATCTTGACGGTTGTCCAGTCCGACACGGTTTCGCCATCGCGAATTGCCGGAAGGTAGCGCCAGTTCAACACGCCTTCGACTGCGGCGTTGTCGAGATCTTCGAATCCGCTCGACCGTGACACCTTGACTTTGCTGGCACGTCCATTCGGATGAACATACACGTCGACCAACACGGCCCCCTGCTCTCCGTTCAGTTGCGCCGAATCCGGATAGGGAGGCTGCGGATGAGGCCTCGAGATATCAACACTCGGTGGCGATTCCGAAGCCGGTGCCGAAGAAGCACCCAAGATCGCCATGCACGATGCCACTGCGTACAGCGAAAAATTTCGCAAAATGCGCCAAGATTGCCCGCTCAGCATTGTCAGCTCGCTCGTTGAGTCCGCCCCAAANNAAAAACCACCAATCCTACAATCACGACAGCGTGTGGGGGTCGGCTTCGGTGCAGTCAGCCGGGCGGGCTCTGTCCGAGGGCAAAAAGACCTTGCTCGCCCAACTCGGCGCTTCGGCGGCGCTCGAGCTCCTGGGCGTATCGCCGCAAGGCATAGGCTTCCGTCAGATAGCCGACAATGCGTGGATCGGCCCGCGCGGAAAGCACCGGCAGGGTCTCGGACTGCGCCTCGTCGAAGCGCGCGAGCGCAGTGCGCACATTCTCGCTCGGAAGCAGATACTCCCCACGTCCCTGCACTACGTCAGCAACCGCGCCCGCCTCCATCGCGTCGTCGAGCTGGGGGTCATGGACGAGAGCCATGTCCACCCAGCCGGCGTAGTGACCGTCTGGCGCCGTCGCGAACACCCGCTTGGCCGTGCCGGGCGGATAGAGCTCGCGCAGAGCCTTCAGCGGCATCGACGTCGGCGCCATCTTCGGATCCGATCGCATCAATCGGGAAACCGTCAGGTCGGAAATCCAGCCCACATCGTGTGCACCCCTCAGGCCCAGCCCGCGCACATGGAAGCGCCAGGTCGAGAAAGAGTAGCCGAACATCAGCCGCGTGATCGTCGCCGACGCGATGACACTCACGAGCACGCCCGCGGTAACAGGAAAGTCGCCCGTCGATTCTAGGACGAGAAGCACCATGGTGAGCGGCGCACCAATGATCGCCGCGGCGACCGAGCCCATACCGACCAGAAGAAACGCCATGTACTGAACCGCGAAATGCGGATCGAGCCATGACACGCATTTTGCAAACACGCCTCCGAACAGACAGCCGAGAAAGAGCGCCGAGCTGAACAGGCCGCCGCGAAATCCCGATCCGACCGAGATCGCCGAAGCGAGCAGCTTGGCAACGAGAAGCAGCGCCATTGGCAAGAACGGCAAAGTGGCATGGAGGTAGTACTCGATCGCGCCGTGCCCACTTCCGAGAACTTGGGGAGAGAAACTCGCGATGGCGGAGAGCGCGACTCCGCCCACGCATGGCCGCAGCCAATCCGGAATTGGTGAATTCTTGAGGCTGCGCTCCGTCCATGTCACGGCCATCATCGTCGTGATCGCGATTCCAGCAGCAAAGACACCCATCAGTCCGAACAGCACGTAACTGTGCACGTCGAGGGGAACGCCGCCGGCAACGGCGAAGAGCGGCTGCCCGCCTCCGATCAGACGCTGGGAGAGGGCGCCGCAAACGGCGGCAACTGCCACGGGCGCGAGAGCATTGGGCATGTAGCTGCCGAGAATGAGCTCATAGCCGTAGAAGGCGCCCGCCAGCGGCGCGTTGAACGCAGCCGCGATCGCCGCAGCGGAGCCCGCCGTCACGAACACGCGCTGATCGGCACGCCTCAAATGAAAATAGCTGGCGATGCCCGAGAACACTCCGGAGCCGAACTGGGTGTAGCCCGCCTCCATGCCGAGCGACGCGCCCGCGGCATTGGAGATGACCGTCGAAGCAGTGAGCCTCAGGCTGTCCGCGAGCGACATGCGCCCGCCATAGAGCGCGTTCGCCTCGATCGGATCGACGATGTCCCTCGTCGCGAAACGCCGTGCGACAAGCGCGAGCATTCCCAGAACAAGGCCGCCGAGGGCCGGCACAACGAGGATACGGACCCTGTCGGTGTTGAGCCCGGCGGACAGCAGCACGCCGCCCATCATTCCGAAATCGACTTCGTGAAGGAACTGCACGAGAGCGCGCAGCATCGCCACGGCCACGCCCACCCCGGAACCAATAAAGGCGCACGCGAAAATCTGCACTAGTTCGTTGGCGCGCAATTCACGCTGGAACGTGGCGTAGAGAAAGCGTGCCGACCGCGCGAAATTGACTGCGCCCGCCCTGGGCGGCAATCTCTCCAGCTCGCGCTCGCTCGAGTCCATATGCCATCCCGCCGGCCGTGGCCTTGCGCGCCACGTGCGACTAGTAGAGGCCTCCAGTACCCTGGTCGACGGTCGCTCCGGGTTTGTTGTCGTTCGGATTCTGGGGCTGGTCGGAATCGGCGCTTGCGAGTCCCGGCTCGGTTCCCGATTTGAAAGCTTCCTGGATGGCGCCCGGATCTCCCGAATTCACCAATGCTCCCGAATGGCGATCGATCGTCACCAGATCGATTCCTGGCGGAACACGGAACGGCGTCGCCGGCTGGTCGGCGAGCGCGCCCTTCATGAAATCACGGAAGATGGGAGCTGCGGCGGTCGCGCCCTGCTCGCGCCGGCCAAGAGTTCGCGGATTGTCGAATCCGACGAACACGCCGCAAACGAGATCGGGGGAGAATCCGACGAACCAGGTGTCCTTCGAATCATTGGTCGTGCCCGTCTTGCCAGCGAGCGGCTTTCCCACCGCGCTCACCGCTATGCCGGTGCCGTGCTGTACGACCCCTTGCAGGAGCGAAACAATCTGATAGGCGGTCCTGGGGTCGATCACCTGTTCGCGATCATCGGGCAGCAGCGGCTCCGCCTGGTTCTGCCAGCGCCCGTTGCATCCTTCGCAAAAGCGCGGATCGTGGCTGTAGATCGTGTGGCCCCAGCGATCCTGGATGCGGTCGATCAAGGNNGGTTCCTGCTGGCCGTTCCAGTCGGCCTGGTTGCAGCCATCGCAATTGCGCTCGTCATGCCGCCAGATGGTCGAGCCATTGCGGTCCTGGATGCGGTCGATCAGCGTTGCATTAATCTTCTTGCCCCCGTTGACGAATTCGGCGTAGCCGGTCGTCAACCGCACCAGCGTCGTATCGGCCGCGCCGATCGCGTTCGAAAGCCAGGGTGTCAGCGTATCGTAGACACCGAAACGAATCGGATACGGCACGACATTCTTCATGCCGACTTCATAGGCGAGCCTGATCGTCATCAGGTTGCGCGACAGTTCGATGCCGCGCCGCAAAGTCTGGAGCCCGAGATATTTGTTCTCGAAATTCTTGGGCGTCCACATTGGCAGACCCGGGCCCTGAGGCAGCGAGATGGGTGCGTCCTCGACCTTGCTGACCGGCGTGAACCCATGATCGAGAGCGGCGGCATAGACAAAAGGCTTGAAAGCCGAACCGGGCTGGCGTTGCGCCTGCATCGCGCGATCGAACTGGCTTGAGGCGTAGCTGAAGCCGCCCGAGAGCGCGAGCACGCGCCCCGTATGCGGATCCATGGCGACAATCGCTCCGTTGACCTCGGGAACCTGACGCAGCCCGAACTCGCCGGCCGTTCCGACCGGCTCGACGTAGACGACATCGCCGATCTTGACGACTTCCTGCGGCCGTTCCGGCACCGCTCCCACCAGTGCATCGTGCAGTTCCTTGCGCGCCCACAAGAGCTCGCTGAACGGAATCCGGGCGCGCGCGCCGTCGTCGAGCCCTATCTCGACAGATCGCTCCGGCCCGAATCCGAGTACGACAGCGGCGCGCCACGTATCGATGCCGGAGCGGTTTCCAACCGCCGCGAGCGTCTCCTTCCAGCTGCCGGTGGCGGGAATGTTGCTGCGCGCGCCGCGCCAGCCATGTCGGCGATCATAGCGCACGAGGCCGGCGCGCAACGCATTCACGGCAAAGTTCTGAAGCCTTGCATCGAGAGTGGAGCGAACCTGCAGGCCACCGTCGTAGAGCGCGCGCTCGCCATATTTCGTGTAAAGGATGCGCCGCACTTCTTCGACGAAATAATCCGCGTCCACAGCCTGAATGCCAAGCGGCCGCATCTGGGTGACGAGCGGCTCGGCTATCGCGGCTCTGGCCTCGTCATAGGTGATGTAGCCGTTCTCCGACATTTGCCGGATCACCCAGTTGCGGCGATCAAGGGCAGCGGCCTTGTTGAAACGCGGATCGTAATTGCTAGGCGCCTTCGGCAATGCCGCCAGAAAGGCCGCTTCGGAGATATCCAATTGGTCCAGCGACTTGTCGAAATAATTGAGCGCCGCCGCCGCCACGCCATAGGAATTCTCACCCAGAAAAATCTCGTTCAAATAGAGTTCGAGGATTTTCTGCTTCGGATAGGTGGCATCGAGGCGTACCGCGAGAATTGCTTCCTTGATCTTGCGCGAGAACCGGACCTCGCCATTGAGCAGGAAGTTCTTCGCGACCTGCTGCGTAATCGTCGAGGCGCCTTCGAGACGCTTGTGCTCGACCACGTTGACGACATCCTTGAGCGCAGCGCGCAGAATGCCGCTCGGGTCGATTCCGGGATGCCTGAAGAAGTTCTTGTCCTCGGCCGACGTGAAGGCGTTCACGACCAACTTCGGCACGAAGGCGATCGGCACGAAAATGCGCCGTTCGCGCGCATATTCGCCGAGCAGCGTTCCGTTGCCCGCGTAGACGCGTGTCGTTACCGGCGGCTGGTAATTCTTGAGGGCCTCTACACTCGGCAGATCCCGTGTCGTGGAATAGACATACACGACGGCGCCCACCAGCGCGGCGAGCACAAGTCCGCCAACCGCAAGTCCGAGTGGGAGAAAGATGCGACGGAACATTCTATCCTTCACGCCCGGCCTTGATGCCGCGCGATTATGGCCTTGGCAAGGCGTTCCGTCACTCGGTCTCCTGCGCCGTCGCGGTCACGGGAGTAGCCGTCCGCAGCTGCTTGTCTACCGCGTTCGCGAGGACCGACGCCACCCTGTCGCGCCAGCTATCCGTCGCCATCTGCGCGCAATCTCTTGGGTTGGAAAGGTAACCCAGTTCGATGAGCACCGCTGGAACATCGGGAGCTTTCAGCACGACAAAGCCCGCCGAGCGATGCGGGTCACGCGGCAAAATGTCCGTCACGTGCGCCAACTGGGCGACCGCGGATTGGGCGAAGCGGACGGACCTGTTCATTGTGTCCCGCTGGGCAAGGCCGATCAAGATCGATGCTACGGGGCTGTTTTGACCGGAGAGATCGACGCCTGCAATAACATCCGACAGGTTTTCCTTCCGCGCGAGGGCCGCGGCCTCCCGGTCTGATCCCGCTTCCGACAGGGTGTAGACAGACGCGCCGTAGACCGACGGATCGGAATTGGAGTCCGCGTGCAGTGAAACGAACAGATCGGCGTGCAATGCGCGCGCCACATTCACCCGTTCGAGAAGCGGGATGTAGAGGTCGCTATCCCGTGTGAGGTGGACGGAATAGCCGCGCCGCAAGAGCTTCTTCCGCAGCCGGAGCACCTCATCCAGTACGAGATCCTTTTCGACGACGCCATCCACGCCCGATGCGCCGGCGTCGATACCGCCGTGGCCCGCGTCCAGCACGACCACGCGCCTTTCCGCAACGGCATCCGCAGAGGTCGTCGAACCAGGGGGAGTTGCGGTTGCAAGGCGTTCCGCCGCCGCTTCTCTGGCTCGCAGATCAGCAGGCCATCCTGCGGTTGACGCAAATTTCGCCTGCGTGGTCGGCAGAAGGTCGAGGACGATGCGAAAGCCATTGCCTGCTTGTGGCGGAAGAATCAGAGGCTCCGAAATTTTTGCGGGTCGGCGCAGATCGATCACGAAGCGGGAATTTCCCGGGCGGAAAAGACCGTAGCGATAGCTTCCGACGGCGCCCTTGCCGCTCGGACGATCTTCGCTTGTGGGCCGCCAGAGCATTTCTGGCATGTCGATGACGACACGATTCGGATTGGCCAGTGTGAAAACGCGAACTTTGACGGGATCGGAAAGCTCGACGATGAAGCGAGTCCGATCGGCGCGTTCATCGATGTGGGCGCTCATGACCACGGGCTCCGCATCGGTTTCCGCCGTGCCCACGGGGGCAGGCTTGGCCAACGAAATTTCAGCGCGAAGCGGCCTTGCAGACGCTCCGCTCGCCACGAACGCCCCCACGGCGGTTCCCAGCAGGAGCAGTCCCACACCAAGCCCGAATCGCTGCTTCATCGCCGAATCTTGCCCCAATACGTCGCCCATTCGCACTCGGTCTGTGCCTGCGCCATCGCCAGCATTGAAAAATATGGTGAATTCTCCATTAACAATTCTGGACCAACCTCTTGCCGCGGCGGGAGCCGCCACTTAAAAGGAATTCGTCCTGTGGCGATGACCGCGCCGGACACCCTCTTCCGATTCCGGAATGGCCGGGACCGGAACAACACCGTTCCTCGAACGGCGAGGGATCCAGGCAGCAAGCGGTTTCACAGGCCTCGTGCACGCGCACGACCGCGAAGTGAATTGCGATGAGCTACACAACTCAGCCGAGATCCTTTCGTCCAGCGGCACTTCTGCCGTCGCAAGGTCTCGCGGATCAACATTCAACGCGACCGGTGTCCCCATTGAGCTGCGGCATTGCCCGGAAGGCTTGCTCCCGCTTGCGTGCGACGCCGTTGCCCGGAGATTCGAATGCCAAAACGCATGATTATCGATGCCAGCCACCGGGAAGAAACCCGGGTTGTCGTTCTCGAAGGACAAAAAGTCGAAGAGTTTGATTTCGAGGCCGCAGCCAAACGGCCTCTCAAGGGAAACATCTATCTCGCCAAGATGACGCGCGTCGAGCCGTCGCTGCAGGCTGCGTTTGTCGAATATGGCGGCAATCGGCAGGGATTTCTGGCTTTTGCAGAAATCCATCCAGATTACTATCAAATCCCGATTGCCGATCGCATGGCGCTGCTCGCGGAACAGGAAGCCGAAGCGAGGCGTCGCGCCGACGACGACATTGAATCCGTCGAGACCACCAGCATCCCGGCACAGGAGTCGGCAGCCGAGGCTGCCACCTCGGTGCAGGATGATTCGCAAATGGAAGCCTTTTCGGGCGAAGAACAGCCCGACGTGGATTCCTCGATTCATGCCCTCAACGAGCAAAACCCGGATGAGCACGTCGATCAGCATGAGCCGACGCTGATTTCCGAGTCCGATCTTGCGGAGGCGGCGACCTGGGCCGAAGGGGCGCAAACAACGCCGAATGCGGTCGGCGGACATGACGAAGAGGGAGTCGATGCCACGGCTCCCGCGGAAAGCAAATTGCAGACAGCGCGGCCCGCTCAACGCTGGACACGCAAGCGGCACTACAAGATCCAGGAAGTCATCAAACGCCGCCAGGTGATCCTGGTACAGGTGGTCAAGGAGGAACGCGGCAACAAGGGCGCTGCGCTCACAACCTATCTTTCGCTCGCCGGCCGATACTGCGTTCTCATGCCAAACACGCCGCGGGGCGGCGGCATATCGCGCAAAATCACCAGCGCGACGGATCGCACCCGGCTGAAATCCGCCGCGCAATCGCTCGAATTGCCGGAAGGAATGGGTCTGATCATTCGCACCGCGGGCGAGAACCGAACCAAAGCGGAGATCAAGCGGGACTACGAATATCTCCTGCGCATGTGGGACACGATCCGGGAGTTGACGCTGAAATCGAATGCGCCTGCCTGCGTGTATGAGGAAGGCGATCTGATCAAGCGCGCGATCCGCGATCTCTACAACAAGGACGTCACGGAGATCGTCGTTGAAGGCGACGAGGGCTACCGCAACGCCAAGGACTTCATGCGCATGCTGATGCCCAGCCATGCCAAGAACGTGAAGCCCTACAAGGAGCCGATTCCTCTCTTTCAGCGCTATCAGATCGAGGCGCAGCTCGACGCAATGTTTACGCCGACCGTCACGCTCAAGTCAGGCGGTTACATCGTCATCAATCAGACCGAGGCCCTGGTGTCGATCGACGTCAATTCAGGCAGGGCAACCCGCGAACATTCGATCGAGGACACGGCGTACAAGACAAATCTCGAGGCGGCGGAAGAGGTCGCGCGGCAGCTGCGTCTGCGCAACTTAGGCGGCATCATCATCATTGATTTTATCGACATGGAGGAGCCTGAGCACCGTCGACAAGTCATCCAAGCGCTGGAACGCGCGTTGAAAGAGGATCACGTCAAAACCAACATCTCCTCGGTGTCGCCCTTGGGCTTGGTGGAAATGACGCGTAAGCGCACGCGCGAGAGCCTGGAACATCT
>PKWC01000167.1:0-15187 GCA_003131925.1 Alphaproteobacteria bacterium
CGCGCTCAAGGCCGAGGTATGGCCCCTGATAGTCGCCGGCCGCGTCCGGCCCGTCATCGACAGTAAGTTTCCGCTTGAGCAAGCTCAGGCGGCCCATGAAAGAATGGCAGCCAGCCGGCATATCGGCAAGATTTTGCTCACCCTTTGACCAATTCCCTTTCCCTTCACAGGCTCTTTCGGCTACAACCCCGCCATCCTCGAAAGGTTAAAGCCTGGAGAGCGGCGCGGGGCCGGAAACCCCGCCCGGGAAAGGATCATTGACACATGGCAGCCACCCCACCGCTCATGCCGAAAGCTACGGCCGTCTGGCTCGTCGACAATACCTCGCTGACCTTCGAGCAGATCGCCGATTTCTGCGGCTTGCACCCGCTCGAGGTCAAAGGCATTGCCGACGAGGACGTGGCGAAAGGCATCAAGGGCCAGGATCCCGTCACATCCGGTCAGCTGACGCGCGAGCAGATCGCGGAGGCCGAGACAAATCCCAAATTGCGCCTGAAGATGGCGCCGCCCAAATACAAGATGCCGCCCGTCAAGATGAAGAAGGCGCCGCGGTATACGCCGGTCTCCAAACGCCAGGACAAGCCTGACGCGGTGTACTGGATCCTGCGCAATCATCCCGAATTCGCAGACGCCGACATTATCAAGCTGATCGGCACCACGAAATCCACGATCCAGAAAATCCGCGAGCGCTCGCACTGGAATGCGCCAAATATCAAGGCCGTCGATCCAGTAACGCTCGGGCTGTGCTCGCAACTCGAACTCGATCTCGCGGTGGAGCGCGCCTCGCAGCGCCGCGAACGTCTAACGGTCAAGAGCGTCAAGAAGGGTGAAAGTCTCAAGCCGATCGGAGAAGTCGCGGCGGCGGAAGAAACAGCTCTCGTGGACGCGGAGAATTCCGGCGAAGACAAATGATCGCCTGCCGGTTTGCGTCTCCCGGACTTTATGGCCTCACGCCGCTTCGCGCGTGCCGCCGTGCTCGGGTCCCCTGGGATCCAGTTCGAGTGCCGTGGGCGAGGCCTGCTGCAGGACGGCCACGTAGTGCTCGCGCGCGGCTTCTGGCTCTGATCCGAAGGTTGTCATCCGCACCACGGTGAACACGGTCATCGCCAGATGCACTGTCGCCGTATAGAGAAAAAGCGCCGGCATGCCGGCGCGCACTGTGATTACTGCCGCCAGAATCGGTCCCACGACCGAAGCCAGCGCGTTGACGAGTAGAAGAGTCGCGGACGCTTCCACGAATTCACTGCGCAGCATCCGATCATTCGCGTGCGCGATGGAGAGAGAGTAGAGCGGAAGCATCGCCGCGCCGAAAACAAAGACGACGGGGAACAGAATCGCCGGAGTCTTTATCCCGTATCTTCCGAGAAGCGCCAACGCGACGCCAAACACTGCGGCAACGCCGCACTCTGCAACAATGATCCATCGACGGTCCACGCGATCTGAGTATCGCGCGAGAGGAAACTGGATCAGCGCGCCTCCGATAATGAAGGCGCTCATGAAGGAAGCAACGCCGGAAGTGCGGTAACCGAGCAGTTGGGCGTAGACGGGCGCGAGCGTCCAGAAGGCGCCGTTGGCGAGCCCCACCGTGACGACGCCGGCCACGCCGATCGGCGCCATCCGCATTAGCCGCCGCACACGCAACGGAGGCACCGCCTGCGGCGCTGGCTGCGGGAGCTGGGTCAGCCCCACAGGAACGAGACAGCAGATATAGGCCATGGCGGCAACGCTGAAGAGCTTGTAACCGCCGGGCGACGCGAGAAGGAGCAGCCACTGCCCGAGCATCAGGAATGTCAGATTGACGCCCACATAGGCGGAGAGAATGCGCCCACGCGTCTGGTTCGTCGCCCGGTCGTTGAGCCAGCTCTCTAGCGCCATGACCACATTGGCCGCTGAATCCAAAGGCTGCGCGAATCGCGAACCAGGTTCCCGGCTCGACGAGTAGCGGCTGCAGGAGAACGGTGCCGGCCGTCAGTGCCGCGCCCACGGAAAATGTGCGGATATGACCGACCCGCGCGGGCACGCGCGGACCGACGAGGCAGCCCGCGACGAACCCGGCATAGTAGAACGAGCCCATCGCGCCGATCGCGAGATCGGAAAATCCTTCCAGATGCGCACGCACGGGCGTGAGCGTGCCCACGAGCCCGTTGCCCGCGAGCAGAAAGGCGGTGGAAAGGAGAATTGCCCCGATCGACAGGAGTTGTGGGTTCATTGCGCGCCCGAATCAGGGAGCCAGCCGCTCACGGTATTCATGTCAAAAACTTCAGCGCCAGTCTCGCGCAAACGTCGGCAATTTTTTGTTCAAGCCCGGCTAAAATACGTAACGTGCGACGAGAAATCCTCCGACGAGGAGAATCAGGAAGCCCAGCAGAACCAGTTCGAGCCGCTTTTCGATGAAGACACGCACCGGCTCGCCAAACAGATAAAGCAGCCCCGCCTCGAGCGAAAAGCGGGCACCGCGCGTGATGATGGACAGCAGCACAAACAGCCCGAGGTTATAGCCGGCGAATCCGGAGGCGATGGTGACGAGCTTGTAGGGGATGGGGGTCATACCCTTGATCAGAATGATCGCGGCGCCCCATTTCGCGTAGGCGGCGCGGAACGCATCCAGCCTGTCGCCGTAGCCGTAGGCCTGAATCAGCCAATGGCCGATCGAATTGTAGAGAAGCGCGCCGATCGCATAGCCGAGCAATCCGCCGAGAACGGAGAAGAGGGTGCACCACGCGGCCAGACGAAAGGCGCGGCGGCGGTCGGCAAGCACCATCGGCACGAGCATGATATCGGGCGGCAGGGGGAAAAACGAGCTTTCCGCGAACGCGACCGCGGCCAGTGCCCACCACGCGTAAGGGCCGGCCGACTGGGCCAACACGCGGCGATAGAGGGCGCGCAACGCGCTTTCCCTCGGCCGTGTCCCGGCGCCTTCGTTCATCGTGTCGTCCTCAAACGGCTTTGCGTTCGTACCAACCACGACGCCGCGCGTCCATGCGAGAGCCCTGCTTGCCGCCGTTGTAGGCATTGAATAGTTTGCGAAGACTTGCAGACAGCGCAGATTCAATGGCGAAGCGGAGACCATCCAGACTGGGAAAGAAAACGGCGCGCGCCGGATCGCGGAAGAAAAGTGCGCGACGGGTCAAGACGAAACGCGTGAGGAAAGCGGCGCAGCCGGCGCCAAAGCCTGTTCTGCCGTTGCGCCCGCGCAAGCGCATTTCGCGCCGCACTGCGGCGGCCGCTCCGCGCCTTGTCGCACGGCCGAAACATAAACAGGGCTCCGGGCTCTACGACCGCGACCTTGATCGCAACCCCGCCAATTTTCAGCCACTCACCCCACTGTCCTTTCTCGAGCGCGCGGCGCTGCTTTTCCCGGATCATCCCGCGATCATTCACGGCAAGATGACGGTAAGTTACGCCACATATTACGAGCGGGCACGGCGGCTGGCTTCCGCGCTCGCCGACCGCGACATAGGCCCGGGCGATACTGTGGCGGTGATGCTTGCGAACACGCCGCCCATGCTCGAAGCCCACTACGGCGTGCCGATGGTGGGCGCGGTGCTTTGCCCTCTCAACACCAGACTCGATCCGGCGGCTCTGGCATTCATTCTGGATCACGGCGAAGCAAAACTGCTGATCACGGACCGCGAATTTGCCACGACGATCAAAGAGGCATTGCGGCTTGTGAAATCCCGGCCCTTTGTCGTCGATGTCGACGATTTGGAATTTCCGCAGAACGGAGAACGCCTGGGCGCGATCGACTACGAAGCTTTCCTCGCGAGCGGCGATCCGGAATTTGCCTGGAAGATGCCGGAAGACGAATGGGACGCCATTGCGCTCAACTACACCTCGGGCACGACAGGCAATCCCAAGGGCGTCGTGTTTCATCATCGCGGCGCAGCGCTGATCGGCTACGGCAATGTGCTCGCGGCCGGGCTCGGTCGGCATCCGGTCTATCTGTGGACGTTGCCGATGTTCCACTGCAACGGCTGGTGCTTTCCATGGACGCTGCCCGTCGTCGGAGGAACGAATGTCTGCCTGCGCTGGGTGAGGGCGAAACCGATCTATGACCTCATGGCGGAGCACGGCGTTACGCATCTCTGTGGCGCACCGATCGTGATGTCGACGCTCATCCACGCAGCGCCCAACGAGCGGCGTCCGCTGGCGCGAAAGGTCGAATTCATAACTGCCGCCGCTCCTCCGCCCGAGTCAGTATTGGCTGCGATGTCGGAGGCTGGCTTCAATGTCACCCACGTCTACGGGCTGACGGAAACTTACGGCCCGGCGGTCGTCAATGAATGGCGGGCCGCGTGGGACTGGCTCGACGCCAATTCGCGCGCGGCGAAAAAGGCCCGCCAGGGCGTGCGCTATCACGCGCTCGAGGCGCTTTCCATCATGGATCCCGAGACCATGGAACCGGTGCCCGCCGACGGCCAGTCGCTCGGCGAGGTGATGTTTCGCGGCAATATCGTCATGAAGGGTTACCTGAAAAATGCGCCGGCAACGCGCGAAGCGTTCGCCGGCGGCTGGTTCCATTCCGGCGATCTCGGCGTCCTCCACGCCGACGGCTACATTCAGCTCAAGGACCGCTCGAAGGACATCATCATTTCGGGCGGCGAGAACATCTCATCGATCGAAGTGGAGGACGCGCTTCTGAAGCATCCCTCAGTGCTGCACGCCGCGGTCGTGGCCCGCCCCGACGAAAAATGGGGCGAAACGCCATGCGCCTTTGTGGAAAGGAAAAAAGGACACGACAAGACGACCGAACGCGAGCTCGTGGCCTGGTGCCGTGACGTGCTCGCGCACTACAAATGTCCACGCCACATTGTATTCTGCGAATTGCCCAAGACTTCGACGGGCAAGGTTCAGAAATTCAAGCTGCGCGAGCGCGCGAAAAGCGTCGAATAGCTCCGCTGTATTTTTCCTCCCCCACGTGGGGGGAGGAAAAGAGATAAAGAGAGAAAAGCCGGTCCCGGCGCGCGATGCGGGCCGGGACCGGACGAAATGCAGAGCGCTTAGCGAACGTCGCGGTGCCATTCCCTGCGGTCACGTTCCCAGCGGTTGTGCACCCAGAAGAACCGCTGAGCCCCGACCGTCCGCACATAGACGGGCCCGCGGTACCAGACGCCGTCCACGTAGAGTGGGCGGCCATAGACTGGATAACCGCAAAAGGCCGGGCGAAAGCGGAAGGGCCTGTTGCAGGGATTTCCGACGCTGACAACGACACCCGGCGTGCCAACCGAAACGCCTACGCTGACGCCCGCGCTTGCCGGAGCCGTCGTGGCCAGGGCCGCGCCAGCGAGCATGGCTGCGCTCACTGCAATCTTCGCGATCGTTTTCATCTTCAGTCTCCTTTGCGCCGGCGCCTGAATGGCGAACCGACATGCGCGCAATCATGGTTCCATCGCTTTGAACTCGCGCTGAAGTTGCGGTTCAGACAGCATTCATCGCTGCAAGAAGGATTGCCGACCGACGCGGATGGCGACACTCGGTTACAGGAATCGCCAGGCGTCAGGGTTGGGGCTCAAAGGAGATCCGCTTTGCGGGCTTCGCTGCGATTCGTCGGCGCGCGCAACCGGACGCCGGCAAAGGCGGCCGGCGCTAATGTGGCGCTTGAACGCGTCAGTGGACGCAGCTGCGCAAGCGCTCGAGTTCGTCTTTTACTCTCAACTTTTCTTTCTTGAGGGCGGCGACCCGGACTTCGTCCCAATCGGGATGGGCCATCTCGGATTCGATCAATTCCTGGAGTTTTTTGTGCTTTTCGGACAGTTCCTGCATGTGTCCATCTAGTGCCATCGTTCGCACCTCATTCACAAAAGAGGCACAATTAAATCACCGTCGGCGCTTCCTGTCCACAATTCGAGCCTGGCTTGGCCTCCGGCCCCCAAACGGCGGGCGCGCTCCGGCGGTACCGGGCGATCGCCCCAAAGAAGACATCCGGAAGAGCCATCTGGGGTATGATCCCTCCGATGACCGAATCAGAAGAACAGAGCCTGCGCGCTGCGCTGGCGGCGCTGATCGAGGAACATCGCGACCTCGATTCGGCCATCCTGGCGTTGGTCACGACAGGGTCGGGCGACCAGCTTCAGCTCACAAGGCTCAAGAAGCGCAAACTGCAGCTGAAGGACCAGATTGCCCGGCTGGAAAACGAGCTCTTGCCCAACATCATCGCCTGATCATCGCTCGCGCTTGCGCCGGTACATTTCTGCGTCGGCCAGCGCGATCGCCGCCTCGGCGCTCATTGCGCCGGTCAATTCCAGAACACCCCAGGAGAAGGAAAAGGGAAGTGGCTTGCCCTCGAAACTCGCCGGCGCCGAGTCAAGAAGGCCTGTGAGGCTTGCCGACTTTCTTCGCGCCTGTTCCCGCTTCGCATGAATGAGAATGAGGCCGAATTCGTCGCCGCCGAGCCGGCCCGCTACGTCGCTCCCCCGGATATGAGAAAGCAGAAGCGAGACAAAATGGGCGAGCACCGCATCGCCACAGGCGTGACCGTTGGCGTCGTTGATCCGCTTGAAACCGTCGAGATCGAAATAGACGAGAGTCGAAGGGGTTGCGTAGCGCGCGATTGATGCGATTTCGCGCTCGAGCGCACGAATGAACGCACGGCGATTGAGAATCGGCAGGAGATGGTCGCGATCCGCCACTTCTTCGGCTTCTTCGAGAAGGGCACGTGTACGGCCAAGTTCATGGTGAAGCGCGCGCGCTTCACCCAAAAGGGCAGTCACTGCGCGGCGCACGCCGGGCGTGAGCTCGCTGCTGGAAATGCCCAGAAAGCGCGACGCGGTGGACGGATCCAGGGATTCGTCGTGCTTGCCGCCGGAGCCTGGTGCAGGTGGGTCTGCGGTGGTCGAAGTGACCGAACGAAGGATCCGCGCGATCTTCATGACTCCGCCCTTCGTCGATTCGATCCATTCATGACGATCCATGCCAACAGGTTAACGGAACATTTATCCTGACCCGCGCAAAGCCGCGCGGCCTGTGGCACCTTTCCTTGCAGGGCCCGGCCCGTATAATGCGGCGCTTCTCGGCTTCGGGGCGGCGCGCCCCGAACAGACAGGAAGCATGACCGTCTCCTCCCCGCTTGTCGGCCTCATCATGGGCAGCCAGTCCGACTGGCCGACCCTGCGCGCGGCAGAGGAGATTCTCGATGCTCTGGCAATCCCCCACGAAGCCCGAATCATTTCGGCCCATCGCACCCCGGACCGCCTCTACGCTTATGCCAAGAAAGCGGCAGAACGCGGGCTGCGGGTGATCATTGCCGCGGCGGGTGGCGCCGCCCACCTGCCCGGCATGACGGCCTCCATGACCTGCCTTCCCGTGCTCGGCGTTCCGATCGAAACTTCGGCGCTCAAGGGCATGGATAGTCTCCTGTCCATTGTGCAAATGCCCGGCGGCGTGCCGGTCGCAACCTTTGCGATCGGCGAGAGCGGCGCACGCAACGCAGCCCTTCATGCGGCGGCTATTCTCGCGCTTTCGGATGATGCGCTGGCCTCGCGTCTCCAGGCGTGGCGCACCCGCCAGACGGAGACGGTTGCCGAGCAACCGGCAGACCCCCCCGCCCGATGAGAGGTTCAACGCCGTCTTTTCTCCCCATTGGTCCCGGGGGCATCATCGGAATTCTGGGTGGCGGGCAGTTGGGACGCATGCTTTCGCTTGCTGCAGCCAAGCTCGGTCTAAGGACACATGTCTACTCCGACAAGGCTGACGCGCCGGCGCTCGATGTCGCCACCCTTCGTACCATTGCTCCTTTCGACGACAAGGGCGCCCTCACGAAATTCGCGCGGTCTTGCGATGCCATCACCTTCGAATTCGAGAATGTGCCAAGCGCCGCTGTCGCGTTTCTGGCGCATGAGAAGCCAACCCATCCTGACGCCCGCGCCCTCGCCGTAACCCAGGACCGGTTCGCGGAAAAAACCTTCCTGTCCGATCTGGGAATTGGAACTGCGGAATTTGCGCGCGCCGACACGTTTGCCGAGGCGAGAGGGGCTTTGTCGCACATCGGGGCGCCTTCCATCCTCAAGACGCGGCATCTGGGCTATGACGGCAAAGGCCAAGCGAAGATCGTAGCCGACGGCGATCTCGCCTCCGCCTTGCAGGCATTGCGGGAAGCACCCGCGATCCTGGAAAGCCTGGTGGACTTTGCTTTCGAATGCTCGGTCGTCGCCGCGCGGGCAATCGACGGTTCGTTTATCGCTTACGACCCGCCGGAGAATCTACACACCGATCACATCCTGCGCCGTTCGCAGGTTCCCGCGCGCCTTACGCCTGCGCAAGGTGCGCAAGCCCAGGCAATCGCAAAGCAGATTGCCGATGCGCTCGACTATGTCGGCGTGCTGGCGGTCGAGTTCTTCCTGACGAAGAGTTCGGCACTGCTCGTCAACGAGATCGCGCCGCGCGTGCACAATTCCGGCCACTGGACAATCGAGGCGTGCGTCGTCAGCCAGTTCGAGCAGCACATCCGGGCCGTCGCAGGCTGGCCTCTCGGCGATCCGTCACGTCATTCCGACGCCGTGATGGACAATCTCATCGGGGCGGACGCGGAAAACTGGCGGTCTCTCGCAGGCGGGACCGGGGCGCTTCATCTCTACGGCAAACGCGACATCCGCCCCGGCCTCAAGATGGGGCACGTCACGCGCCTCTCGCCCCTGGGCGCCGCGAAGCCGATCCCCCGGGATTGAGAAACTCCGAGATCGACGGCCAGCCGCTCGCCCGCTCCCGCAATTGCGCCTTGAACTTCTCGAAACGCATGACGTCATCGATGCGGTGCCGCAGGAACTCGTCGGTGATATGCTCGTCCTCGCTCGTGTCGGAGAACCAGCGCATCAGCGTCGTGGAATAGACGGCCGCGAGAATCGCGCGTTTGGTGTAGAAGTTGAAATCGGTCGAAGTATCGCCGATGCCGCGCCAGATCGCGTCGACCGTGCGGTAGAGAAGCTTCATGCCCGTTGCCACATGCGGTGGAAGCGTGAGAAACGCCGCCGCGCGGCGCGCCGCCTCCTTGTGCGGCCGGAGAGACACCAGGCGAAGCCTGACGGCCGTCGCGATCCGCTCGCGCACTTTGAGAGTCGAGAGCTTTACCTTCGAAAGCTTTCGCGTCATCTCCGCATCCACGTGGTCGGAGAACACTTCGACGAGGCTGAGTGGGCCTTCGGGGAAAAGGCGAGCAAGCGTCTCACGGGGAACCCCCGCTTCCATCGCCGCTTGCCCGAGGACTTTGTCGGTGAAGCCGTCGAAGGGAACATGGGCGAGCGCAGCCAAAAGTACGGCGAGCTTCGGATCCTTCTTCGCGCCGCGTCGCGTGCGCGGCCCGCGTGCTTTCTCTGGCTTGACGGTCACATCGCCTCCCTGGGGGTCCAATGACGCGATTCGGTTTCGAAAATGAGACTTTTCAGGTCCGACATTCGCTGCGGATAGAGAATGCCGTCCAGATGATCGCATTCGTGTTGCACCACGCGGGCATGAAAGCCTTTGGCGGTTCGCGCAATTTCCCGCCCCGTTCCGTCCAGCCCGCGATAGCGGATATGCGCGGGCCGTTCGACAAATCCCCTCAGGCCTGGAATTGAAAGGCAGCCTTCCCAGCCGCCCTCCATTTCGGAGCCCAGGATCTCGATCTCCGGATTGATCAGTACCGTCAGCGGTGCGGTGTGATCAAACTTTTCCTCCTCGGCCAATTGACCTTGCGAACGCTCCTGGGGTGCCTGGAAAACGAGGACGCGCAGCGGCACATGGACCTGCGGCGCGGCAAGCCCGGCCCCGTTGGCGTCGATCATGGTCTGGACCATGTCGGCGACCAGGCGGCGAATCTGCGGTGCCGCGGGATCCGCGACGGGCTCCGCTATTCGCGTCAGAACGGGATGGCCCATGCGGGCAATCTTGAGGATGGACATGGTCTGAATATGGGGTTGGCGCCACCGCTCGTCAAAGCCACCCCCTCCCGGGACGCCCTCCCCGGGATAGACACTCGCACCCCCTTCTGATATCTAGCGCCGCCCTTAACGAAACTAGGCAAACCGGAGCCGCCTTTGCAGATCATCGTTCGCGACAACAATATCGACCAGGCGCTGAAGGCGCTGAAGAAGAAGATGCAGCGGGAAGGCATCTTCCGCGAGATGAAACTCCGGGGCCACTACGAAAAACCTTCCGAAAAACGTGCCCGTGAGCGCGCGGAAGCGATCCGCCGCTATCGCAAGCTCCAGAGAAAGCGCTTGCAGCGCGAGGGCGTCCTCCCCCGCTAGGTTTCAAGAAAGGGCGCATGCTCAGCCCGACCGGCGTTTCCCGCGAGGAAGTCGAGAGGAACGGCCACAGGCTCCTTCGCCGCGCCGGCAGGCAGGTACTGCTGATCTCGACCGGCGGACGCATCTTTGCAGTCGCCAATCGCTGTCCGCATGAAGGCTATCCGTTGAGCGAGGGAACGCTCGGGCCGAGCTGCGTGCTCACCTGCAACTGGCACAACTGGAAATTCGATCTCGCAAGCGGCGAGACTCTGGTCGGCCGCGATCCGGTGCGCGCCTATGTGACGGAAATCCGCGAAGGCGAGATATTTGTCGATCTCGCCGATCCTGCGGCCGAGGCGCAGCGCGACCGCGCGTTGAGAGGTCTTGAAGCGGCAGTCGCCGACAACGATGTGGCGCGGATGGCGCGCGAAGTCGCGCGGATCGAGCGCGCGGGCTTCGACGCTGCTGAGGCGCTCGTGCACGCCTTTGCCGTTCGCAACGACCGGCTCGAGGACGGCATGACCCACGCCTATGCCGCGGCCGCCGATTGGTGCCATCTCTCCTCCCGCGCGCGGTGTCCCGAAGAACGGCTTGCCGCATTGCTCGAGCCGCTCGCCCACATTGCATGGGACACGCAAGGCGCGGGCGAATTCCCATATGCGCAAGCCATAGAACGGTGGGACGCGGCCGCCTTCATCGCCGCTCTGGAAGCCGAGGACGAATCCGCGGCCGTCGCGCGGATTCGCGGCGCGCTCGCCGAGGGCATTCCCTATTCCCGGTTGCAGCCCGTGATCAGCGAGGCGGCCCTCGTCCATTATGCCGATTTCGGCCATTGCGCGATCTACACACTCAAGACCGGTCACCTGATCGAGCGCCTCGGCGATGGCATTGCGGAGCCTGCGTTGCTCGCGCTCACGCGCATGCTCGCGGGCGCGACGCGGGAGGAGCGGTTGCCCGAATTTCGCACCTATGCGCGAGCGCTGACGGAGTGGGACGGAACGGGAAACTTGCCGGCCCATGCGCAAGATTTTGCCGGACTGTCGATCGAAGGCGCGCTGCGCCGGACTGTCGCGTCCTCGGGCCGGCCGGCGCGCGAGCTTTACGACGCGCTACTCGGTGCGGCCGCCTTCAACCTCCTGCGCTTCGACACCGCGTTTGACGCAGCGACGGCAAACAACTTCGCCGACAATATCAGCTGGCTCGACTTTACTCACGCACTGACCTTTGCCAATGCCTGCAGGTACATTTGTACGGACCGGCCCGATCTCTGGCCACGCGCCGCGTTGCAGATGGCGCTGTTCGTGGGGCGGAACAGGAAATATGTGAAGAGCGGCGAAGCGGACGATCGATGGCGGGTGAACGAACGCAGCTCATTCATCTCTGGCGAGATGCGCGCGCTCTACGATCACGGCATCGTCGAACCCATCATCGCCTGCCATCGCCTGAAAGTGCTGTTCGCTCTCGAGGACGAACTCGCCTGCTCACCCGATGCACCCTGGGCGGACGAGATGTGCGCGGCCGTCAACCGTTATCTCCACACGCCGATGAAGCGTCACCACGGATTGAGGAACGCGGCCCAGGCACTCGATTTCGTGGCGAAGGAAGATTAGCCCGCCGTGCAGTCGGCGCAGACCTCGACCTCGACCGTCACATGGCTGAGATCGGGATGGCGGCCGCGCAGGGCCGCTTTGATGGACTCTGGCGTCGTAGGATCCGGACTGACCAGCGACACGATCAATCCATGATGTCCGGGACCGAGCCGCCAGAGATGCAGGTCGGCTACACGTGCGCCAAGCTCGCCTTCGATCATCAATCTGATTTGCTGCGCAATTTCCGGATCCGCTTCCGCGTCGAGCAGCACAAGACCGCTGTCGCGCACCAGACCGAAGGACCATGACGCAATCACGCCAGCGCCGATGCAGCCGACAGCCGCATCCAGCCAGCGCACACCGAAGAAAAGGCCACCGGCAAGTGCCGCAAGGGCGAGCACGGAGGTTGCGGCATCGGCAAGTACATGCACATAGGCAGCGCGAATGTTGTGATCGCGGGCGTGATCGTGTCCATGGCCGTGATCGTGGCTGTCGGCCAGAATGAAAGCGCAGATGACGTTCACCGCAAGACCGACGCTGGCGATGATCAGCGCGTTGCCGTAATCCACAGTAACCGGCATCAGCAGGCGCTCGACGGATTCGACCGCAACGCCTGCGGCAATCACGCCAAGGACGATTGCGCTCGCGAATGCCGCCAGGTCGCCAAACTTGCCCGAACCGAATGTGAAGCGTGTGTTTGATGCGTGCCGCCGCGCGAGCCAATAAGCGCCCGCCGCAAGCCCCAGCGCGCCCACATGCGTCGCCATGTGCACGCCATCGGCCAAAAGCGCCATCGAGCGGAACATGAGCCCCGCCGCGATCTCGACCACCATGAAAACGGCGGTAACGCCAGCCGCAAGCCTTGCGCGCGATTCAGCACGCTCGTGCCCATGACCGAGGAAATGATGGTCGTGCGTCCACAGGCCGTGCTGGTGGGCTTCGTTCATGAACCAACAATAGGGCGATGCAGCGCGCGAGACCACCGGGAATAGAGGCCGAGCGGAGCGTCGTTCACCCGAGTGCCTTCACGATCCCTTCCGTCATCTTCTTCGCGTCGCCGAACAGCATCATCGTGTTGTCGCGGAAGAACAGCTCGTTTTCGATACCCGCATATCCGGAGCCCATCCCGCGCTTGACGAACAGCACGGTCCTCGCCTTCTCGACATCGAGGATCGGCATGCCGAAGATCGGCGATTGCGGATTATTCTTCGCGGCCGGGTTGGTCACGTCGTTGGCCCCGATCACATAGGCGACATCCGTGGTCGCAAACTGGCTGTTGATGTCGTCGAGTTCGAAGACTTCGTCGTAAGGCACATTGGCTTCGGCCAGCAGAACGTTCATGTGCCCCGGCATGCGGCCCGCAACGGGGTGGATGGCGTAGGAGACTTTCACCCCTTCCTTTTTGAGAATGTCCGCCATTTCGCGCACGGCGTGCTGTGCCTGAGCAACCGCCATGCCGTATCCCGGCACGATGATCACGGAGCCCGCGTTCTTCATGATGAAGGCCGCGTCTTCGGCCGCGCCCTGCTTCACGGATCGTGTCTCCGCGGCGCCGGCCACGGCGACTTCGCCGCCAAACCCGCCCAGGATCACCGAAACGAAGGAGCGGTTCATCCCCTTGCACATGATGTAGGAGAGGATCGCGCCCGACGAGCCGACAAGCGCGCCCGTGATGATGAGCGCGGTGTTCTCGAGCGTGAAGCCGATGCCGGCGGCGGCCCAGCCCGAATAGGAGTTCAGCATCGACACGACCACGGGCATGTCGGCGCCGCCAATCGGAATGATGAGCGTGATGCCGAAGACAAAGGAAAGCGCCACCACAGCCCAGAAACTCCAATGCGGCTGCGCCGTCACGAACCAGACGATGAGCGCCACGATGGAAGCGGCAATCAGCAGGTTCAGCGCATGGCGCGCCGGAAGGAGAATGGGCGCGCCGCTCATATTGCCGTTGAGCTTCGCAAAGGCGATGAGCGAGCCGGCGAAGGTGATTGCGCCGATGGCAACGCCGAGGCTCATCTCGATGAGGCTCTGCATGCGGATCGCACCTTCCGTGCCGATTCCATAGGCTTGCGGGCTGTACATGGCCGCAGCCGCCACCAGCACGGCGGCGAGACCGACAAGACTGTGAAAGGCCGCAACGAGCTGTGGCATCTGGGTCATTGCGATTCGCCGCGCAACAACGGCTCCGATTCCGCCGCCGATCGCGATTCCGGCCACGATCAATCCCCAGGTGAGCGCATCGCTGACGCCTGCAACCCAGAGCGTGGTGACGATCGCGAGCGCCATGCCCGCCATTCCGCGCAGGTTTCCGGTGCGCGAGGTCTCCGGACTCGACAGCCCACGCAGGGCCAGAATGAAGAGAACGCCCGAAACGAGATAGGCGATGGCGGCGATGTCGGCCTTCATCGCTTCTCCTTCTTCCTGTACATGGCGAGCATGCGCCCGGTGACCAGAAAGCCGCCGAATATGTTCACGCAGGCCATGACCAGCGCGAAGAAGCCGAGAATTTTCGACGCCCAGGACGTGCTGCCGAGTGCCGCAACCGAAACGGCGATGAGCGCGCCCACAACGATCACCGAAGAGATTGCGTTGGTGACACTCATGAGCGGGGTATGCAGCGCGGGCGTCACGCTCCAGACGACGTAATAGCCCACGAAGATCGCAAGCACGAAAATCGAAAGACGAAAAACAAACGGATCAATCGCTTCCATGACGCTCACCCAATTCTTTCCTCCCCCAACGTGGGGGAGGTGNNGATCTCGAGCCGCTGTTCCGCGCCAAACCGGCGATCCACCGATTCCCCGGGTCGATGGCCCGCCGGGTGCACGATCTGGCCGTCGCGCGTGAGGCCGGCGCCCTTGACGATTTCGTCGTTCCAGTCGAGCGCCAACGCGCCGGTCTTTTTGTCCACGATGAGCGACACGAAGTTGAACAGGTTGCGCGCATAGAGGCTCGATGTGTCGACCGCGAGACGGGCAGGCAGGTTGGTGTAGCCCATGATCGTGACGCCGTAAGCTTCGACGATCTGATCGGGTTTCGAGAGCGGGCAATTGCCGCCCTGCTCTACCGCCAGATCGACGATGATCGAACCCCGCTTCATCGACTTCACCATCTCCTCGGTCACGAGTACTGGCGCCTTGCGTCCCGGGATGAGCGCGGTTGTGATGACGATGTCCTGCTTTCTGATCGTCTCCGCGATCAGCGCCGCCTGCTTCGCCTGGTATTCCTTCGACATCTCCCTGGCGTAACCCGCCGCCGTCTCTGCCTGCCGGAATTCCTCGTCGATGACAGCGACGAAGCTCGCGCCGAGCGACTCAACCTGCTCCTTGGTGGCCGGCCGCACATCGGTCGCCGAGACGATGGCTCCAAGCCGCCGTGCGGTCGCGATCGCCTGCAGGC
>PKWC01000167.1:15345-43790 GCA_003131925.1 Alphaproteobacteria bacterium
CACCTTGAGCACGATATCGGCGTCCTTGAGAGCCGTCGCAGCATCGGGAGCGATAGTGGCGCCTGCTGCCGCGTATTCGGCGTCGCCCATGCAGGCCTTCTCGCCCGCTCCCGTCTCGACGGTGACGGCAACGCCCAGGGCCTTCAGCTTCTTGACGGTTTCGGGCGTTGCCGCGACGCGCGCTTCACCCGCGCGGCGTTCCTTCAGGACTGCGAGATTCATGGGCGGTGGGACTGACTCAACCGTGAGTGCGGAAGATTGCGAGAAATACGAGCAGGGCGATGGCTCCGACCACCTGCCACTTCATGAAGCTCAAAAACCCGTGCCAGGTTTTCAGGTGCTCGGTCATGTCGGTGGTGCCCGAATCCGGTTGGTGTCCGGTCTGCGCAGCCATTTCGTTCGTCCTCGGGTGCGATGCGTGAAGCGGCCGGACTATAGCAATCCGCGCGATGGGGGCAACCTGTGGGTCGAGTGGCNNTGTGCCTATCGATAAAGTTTGGGGTCAGATTGAAAATACTCCGCTCCTTACCGCCCAGTCATAACACGCGCTTCCTGCGATGGTCGTCGTAGCGGGTACCCAGTGGCCGGAACGCCGCGTCGTGTCCTACGACCGTGGCGCCCATGCGCTCGGCAATGGCGCATTGCCAGGCGTCGTTCTCGCCCATCCGGTGCGCGCTTCGTCTTTGCCGCGCTGCGACCCATTCGGCATGCGCGCGATGAATTCCCTGCCACGCATACCGCGCGAGATAGGCTCTCACGGCGGCAATGTCCGTCGCGCCTTCCAGCACCTCCGCCATCGTGACCGGGCTGATCCACAATTGCGCTCTCGGATTGCACCTCAGCCATGCCATCGCCGGTCCCTCGCGGCCCTGCGCAATCTCGTTGACGAGATCGATCAGGAACGAAGAATCCAGCAGGCACTTCCTCATTTCCGGCGCGAGACCCGCAAGCGCTTGTCGCCCATGCGCCTGGCGGCATCCTCAAGTACGTCGGCGGCCGTCAGAAAAGGCTCCTCGCGGATCAGCATCCTGACATAGGTGGCGCGCTTCATGCGGACGGATCGAGACCGGCGGGCGAGCACGCGCTCTTCCTCTTCGCTCAGCCGAACTGTCAATATTCCCATGGCGCCACCAAATATCGTGTATTTCTTTTGTATGTCAAGATTCGAACCCCGCCGTACCACCCTCGTCATGGTCGGGCCATGAGGTTCTATCGAGAGAAATAACTCGCTCGGCTAGGCTGGCGTCCAAGCTTTCCATTCCAGCCAGGCGCCGTGGGCTTGGCATTGGGCGAGCAGGCGCGTGCTGCGCACGCCATCTCTGTAACCATGGAGTAGTAGCGGCGCTTCGCCCGAGAGCGTTCCCTCCCAGCTCAGCCGCCAGAGCGGCCGGCGAAGGCTTGCCGCCACGAGCAGATTATCGAGCGTTGCGCGCATTTCATCGGAGAATTGATAGGTGACGAAGCTGTGATAGACGCAGGTTGCCGCATCTTCCGGTATCTCGCTCAAGGCATCGGGCAGCAGTTCGAGGGCGTCGCCTTCGCGGATCGTGAGCGATTCCCCCACGCGAATCCCGAGCGCCGCCTTGAGTCGCGCAAAGCGCGCGACCTGATCGGGCCAGACGAGCGCCTTCAGCCAGTCGCGCTCCTCGCTCCGCGATAGATCGACGGGATTGCGCTCCAGACCGATCCTGTACGCAACGTGCGGCGTAGCGCCGACCGGCGGAATTCCATCGCCACGCAATTCGGATTCAAGCACAAGTGTCGCGTCGGCCTCGCCCGCCAGGATGAAATCTCCATCGCGGATGTAGCGAACCCCATAACGGTCCCAGATGAGGTTGAGTCCGGCGCTCGGACCAAGTTCGATGAGATGCAGCGGTTCGCCCGTCTCTTTCGCGAGCGCGCGGAAGCCGGCATGCAGCACCGCCGAACGGCCGACCTCGTTTGTGTTGGTGACGCGTGTGCTCACGAGCGGCGCAAGCTCGTCGCGGTGCATCGCGACGAAATCCTTGAAGGCGGGAAACGCCGCGCCAAGATCGTCTGCTCGCCTGCCGTCGTTGAGATTGGGATAGAACCGCCGAAGCGGATGATCCGCGCCTCGCAATAGAAGAAAATGCACCGCCGCAAAGAGGATGTTGGCCGGCGGCTGTCCCGCGCGGACCGTATTGGCGAAGGCCTTCAGCTCATCATCCCGCGCCACGCCCATGGCAAATTGTTCGTAGAGCGGCGCCGGATTGCGCCTTGTCTCGGCGACGAAGAATTCCCAGTAGTCGAAGGGCGCGCCGCTCATCCCGTCTCCGGAAGCGGAACGCCGGCCGCGCGAAATGCTGCGCGCTGGCGCGCACCCAGCGCGGCGCCATCGAATTGGGCAATCTCTTCTTCGAACAATCTGTGGAAATTGAGCCGCGCACCGAGCCGGATAAGCGCGCCGCCAAGCCCGATCGCCGCGCGATCCATGAACACGAACTCGCGCGGCGGCTTGATCCCGCCCAATTGCCGGAGCTTCGTGTGCACCTCATTGGCCTGCTTCAGCCCGTATTCCGCGGCCGGCACACCGTCATCGACCAGCCTCACGCGATCGTCGAGCAGAGGCGTAAAGATGAAGCGCGCCCACAGATTCATCACGCGGACAAGCTCGGGCGTGACAGAGCCGAAGCCCCAAGCGCGATAGGATTTTGCGGCAAGCGCGTCGTCCTTGTTCTTGAGAGCACGGTAGAGTCCGACAACTCCGGTAACAAAAGCGGGCGTGAACGTCCGCACGCAACCATAGTCCAGCAGATTGACGCCGCCATCGGCGCGCACGGTGTAATTGCCGAGATGCGGATCTCCGTGGATCACGCCAAAACGGGCAAAAGGCCGCCACCAGGCCCGAAACAGCGCCGTCGCGATGCGATTGCGCGCGGCGAGCGTTGCGTTCTCGAAATCCATGATGGGCCTCCCTTCGAGCCACGTCATGGTGAGAAGGCGTTTCGTCGACAGCGAGACGAGCGGCTCCGGCACCGCAATGTCCTCACACCCCTTGAGCATGAGGGCGTAGAGCCGCATATGGGCGGCTTCGCGGGCGTAGTCCAGTTCTTCGGCCAGACGCGCCGCGATCTCTTTGCCGAACGCGCGCGTGTCGATTGTCGAATCGAATCTGCGCTGGATGCCCAAGGCAGCCCTTAGCTGGCGCACGTCCGCATCCACGGCCGCCGCCATGTTCGGATATTGAAGTTTGCAGGCGAGTTCCTGTCCGGCTTTGCCCGTCGCGTGGTGAACCTGGCCCAATGACGCCGCCGCTGCCGCTTCCCGCTCAAAACACCGGAACTTCTTTTCCCATCCCGCACCCAGCTCCGTTTCCATGCGCCGGCGCACGAAGGCGGGGCCCATCGGCGGCGCATTGGTCTGCAGCGTGAGCAGCGGCGCGGCAACCTCCTTCGGCAGCACGCCGGGAATCGTGGCTATGAACTGCGCGACCTTCATCACGGGTCCGCGCAGATTGCCGAGCACCTGGGTCAGGTCGGCCGCGTTCGATGGGCTGAAGATGCGTGTTCCATTGAGTGCGCGTCCGGCCCCGCGCGCGGCAACGCCGGTCAGGCCGGCGGAAACCCGCGCAAAACGCGTCAGCCTGCGCGCAAAGCCGTCTTCGCGGTCTTTCATGGTTTCACGCCGCATTTCGCCTTCAATGTTTCTTCACTACGTTCAGCCATTCCCATCGCGAAATGCGACCGAAATCGGCACAGCTTCCATATCATCTCCGGACGGTGGTGTCGCAAAGTGAGAACTTAAGCCCGCTTTTACCTTTCCGGAGTGACCATGCGGGCAAGGCAAGCGATGGCACAAACGATACTTATCGTCGACGACGATCCCGTCCAGCGCAGGCTGCTCGAAGCGGCGATTACGCGTTCGGGAATGGCGGTCGTCACCGCGCCAGGTGGCCAACCAGCGCTCGACCTGCTGAATGGTCCGCGGGGCGACCAATTCACGCTCGTGCTCCTCGATCTCGTCATGCCCGACATGGACGGGCTGGCGGTGCTCGCGCGGCTAAAGGTCAGTCATCACAATCTTCCCGTCATCGTGCTGACGGCCAAGGGCGGAATCGATTCCGCCGTCGAGGCGATGCGCGCGGGCGCGAGCGATTTTCTGGTCAAGCCCGCAAGCCCCGAGCGGATCGCGGTTTCCATCAGGAACGCACTCAAGATCGGCGCGCTCGCAGGTGAAGTATCGAGGCTCAAGAAACGCGCCGACAACCGTCTCGATTTCGACGATCTTATCGGTGTCAGCGGCGAGATGCATCAGGTGGTGCGTCTGGGCCGGAGGGCGGCACAGTCGAACATTCCCATTCTCATCGAAGGAGAATCTGGCGTCGGCAAGGAGGTAATCGCCCGCGCCATCCAGGGTTCTTCCGAGCGCGCCGGGCGGCCCTTCGTCACCGTGAACTGCGGCGCCATTCCCGAAAATCTCATCGAGTCGATTCTGTTCGGTCATGAGAAAGGCTCGTTCACGGGCGCGACCGACAAACATCTTGGCAAGTTCCAGGAAGCTGATGGAGGAACGCTGTTCCTCGACGAGATCGGCGAGCTTCGCCTCGACATGCAGGTCAAGCTGTTGCGCGCGTTGCAAGAAGGAGAGGTCGATCCCGTCGGCTCCAAGCGCCCGGTGAAGGTCGACGTCCGCATCATTTCGGCGACCAATCGCGACCTCGCGGAGCGTACGCGCGCAGGTCTGTTTCGCGAGGATCTCTACTACCGGCTGAACGTCTTCCCGATCCATGTGCCGGCGCTCCGGCAGCGGCGCGAGGACATCGCGGAACTGGCGCGGTATTTCATCGAACGATTCGCTGCGGAAGAAAACAAGCCCATCGCCGGGATGACGGCAGAGGCAAGCACGCTGATCGAACGATTCGATTGGCCCGGAAACGTCCGCCAGCTTGAAAACACGATCTTCCGCGCCGTCGTGCTTTGCGACGGCGACACCCTCGATATCTGCGATTTTCCGCAGATTGGCGCAGCGATGGGCGTCGAGACGAAGCCGAGGCGTCTGCCGGTGGCGGCTCCGGTGATTCATATTGTGGAATCCGTGGAAGAATTTGTTCCTGTGCCCGCCGTCTCCGCGTTCGCAATCCCCACCACCAACGAGACCGGCCACATGCGCAGACTTGAAGACATCGAGTCGGAAGTGATCCGCATGGCCATCGATCATTATGACGGCCACATGTCGGAAATCGCCCGCCGTCTGGGCATCGGACGCTCGACTCTCTATCGAAAACTGCGGGAGCTCGGGCTCGATCAAACCGAAAGCGTTCACGAGCTGGAAGAAGAGCGCGTTCTCGAAGCCGTTTGACGGCGGCGCAAGCGAAGCGATCCCTCAAGAATGGGCACGCGGAGCCGCGGAGTCCGCGGAAAAACTAGCATCACCACAAAGACCACAATGAGCACGAAGGAAGAATCGCGCGTGAATGCGCGCAAGAGCTCTTCGTGAGCCTTGTGCTCTTTGTGGTGAACAATTCTTTTCTGCAGTCTCCGCGTCTTCGCGTAAACCTTTTGCCGGCAGACTGGAATCAGCTTCGCATGCCAAGCGCGGCGAGATAGAGATCCAGAATTGCTTCCTGTTCCTGCCGGTCGGCGCGGTCGAGTCGTCTCAGGCGCACGACCTGCCGCATGATCTTGGTATCAAAGCCCTGTCCCTTCGCTTCGGAATAGACTTCTCTGATATCCGCGGTCAGCGCCGCTTTCTCCTCTTCGAGCCGCTCGACGCGCTCGACGAGCGATTTCAACTGGTCCTTCGCGAAGCTCTTGGCCATGTCCCGCGCACCTTATTCAAAGGCGCGGACCCTACTCCGCGCGGTTCCGCGCGCGCAATGCGGGTGTTCAGCCGTGGCTGTGGGTTTTTTGCGCTGCTTCAAACGCAGCTTTTTGTTCCGGCGTTGTTTCCGTCTGGAAGCGCTCTTTCCATTCGGACTGCTTCATGCCGTACACGATCTCTCGCGACTCGTCCTTGCCCAGCGCAATTCCTTTTTCCGCGGCCGCCTCGCGGTACCAATCGCCGAGACAATTGCGGCAAAAGCCGGCCAGGATCATCAGATCCATGTTCTGCACGTCGGTCCGCGCGCGAAGATGCTGCACCAGACGGCGGAACACGGCTGCCTCGATTTCCGTGCGCGTGGCTTCGTTCATGACCAACCTCCCTTGTTCACAATCATACTCGATCGGGCACCGATCACATTGACAGAACAGATCGCATGGGCGAAACCCTCAGTCTAAGCCATGCGCCCGGTTCCTGCCCTTTTCACGACCAGGCTCGCGAGCGACGCTGCGGCTGCCGCATTCAACTCCACGCCATTCCTGCCGGACTGAACCATGCGCCGCACGCGCAAGACAAAAATCGTGGCGACGCTCGGTCCGGCGTCCTCCTCGCCCGAACAGCTCAAGTCGCTGTTCGAGGCGGGCGCCGACGTGTTCCGCATCAACATGAGCCACACTTCGCACGAGCGTCTCGCCGAACTGCACGGCCGCGTGCGCGCGCTCGAGCGCGAAGACGGGCGTCCCATCGCAATTCTTGCCGACCTGCAGGGACCGAAACTCCGTCTCGGCCAGCTCGCGGGTGCCCCACGTGAACTCAGGACGGGAACGCGCGTGGGGCTGATCCTGGACGCCAGGTCCGACGACAGCGAGGCAATTCCGATTCCGCATCCCGAAGTCTTCGCGGCTTTGCGCCAGGGAGACAGTCTCCTCATCGACGATGGCAGGATACGGCTCAAGATCGAGAGCATCGGGCCGAAAGCTGCCGAGGCCGTCGTGGTGACGGGCGGCATCATCAAGGACCGCAAAGGCGTCAATCTTCCCGACACCGTCCTGCCGATTCCCGCCTTGACGGCAAAGGACCGCAGCGATCTCGATGTGGCGCTCAATCTGGGTGTGGACTGGGTCGCGCTTTCCTTCGTGCAGCGGCCCGACGACGTCGCGGAACTGAGAAAGCTCGTTTCGGGAAAGGCAGCCGTGCTCTCCAAGATCGAGAAGCCCAAGGCGCTGGAATGGCTGTCCGAGATTCTCGACCTCACCGATGCGCTGATGGTGGCGCGCGGCGATCTGGGCGTGGAGCTTGCGCTCGAGACCGTGCCCATCCGGCAGAAGGAGATCGTGAGCGCGGCGCGCCGCCTCGGCAAACCTGTCGTTGTCGCAACGCAGATGCTGGAATCGATGATCGAAGCGGCGGTACCCACGCGGGCAGAGGTTTCCGACGTAGCGACCGCAATTTTCGATGGCGCTGACGCGGTGATGCTGTCGGCGGAAACTGCGGCGGGAAAGCATCCCGTGGAAGCGGTGGCGATGATGGACAGGATTGCCTGCGCGGTCGAGACCGGTCCGCTTTTTCAATCCTTCATGGATGCGCAACGTTGCGCGCCGGAGGAAACGACACCCGACGCGATCATGGCTGCGGTCCACCAGATCACGCACACCATGCATGCGCGCGCGATCGTGTGCTGGACGAAATCGGGATCGACGGGATTGCGCGCCGCGCGCGAGCGCCCGGAGGCGCCGATCATCGCGCTGACCCCCAGCCTCGATACGGCGCGCCGGCTTTCACTCGCCTGGGGTCTTCACTGCGTGCTCACGGAAGACGCGCATGATCTCGACGACGTCGTGGAGCGCGCCGCACATTTCGCCCAGGTGGAAGGTTTCGCGAAGGGCGGCGAGCGGATCGTCGTCACCGCGGGCGTCCCGCTAGGCACCCCCGGCGCGACGAATCTTCTCCGCGTCGCGTTCGTGGGGGGAAGGTAGCGCTAAATCCTCTCGCCCTCGACCTCGCGGGAGAGCTGCTGTACCTCGTGGTCGACATTGGCGAAATGGCGGTCGATCGCGAGTGCCTTGCGCAGCACCTTGAGCGCGTCGCGCTTGTCGCCATATTCCGCCAGAATGGACCCCAGTTCTGCCATCGCGGCGAACTGGCGCGGATTGAGCGTCACCGCCTTCTGCAGACTGATGATCGCGCCTTCGTCGTCGCCGCCGACCGCCTGAAGCTTTCCGCGCTGATGCCAGCCTTCGGCGTATTCCGGCGCAATTTCGGTGACCACCTGCAAAAAGCTTCGCCCCGTATCGAGATCGCCCGCAGCCAGCGAAGCCGCCGTACGCGCCATCAAAAGATCGACACTGGCGCTTCCCGACTGGAGGAAGAGCGTGAGAATCTGTTCCTCGATCGGTTTCGCCTCCTCATCCGAGGCGACTTTGGCGAGCTGCCCGAAAAGCGTGTCAACCTGCGGGTTTGCGGCATGTGCTACAGGCGATTGCTGCGTGCGATGCGGTGACGCGCCCGCGACGGAAAAAGCGGCAAGAGACACTGCAAACAGCAGCGTGCGCATGGAAAACCCTATTCCGAAACGGCAGCCTGCATCATCGAATACGTTCGGCGGACGCACGCGTTCCCGCGGAAAGCCGGAGTCGCGAGGAATATCGCACTGGCGCCAGATATTGCGCCTGACCGGAACCTGCGGGGGTTAACCCTGGCGGGCCTTGAAGCGCGGGTTTTTCTTGTTGATCACATAGGTCCGGCCGCGGCGGCGGATGACGCGGCAGTCCTTGTCGCGCTTTTTGAGAGAGCGCAGCGAGTTTCGGACCTTCATGACACGCCTTCGAAAGCCTGGGCGGGCAAACCGCCAAAGAGGCGCGGAAACTATTGACGGCCATCCGCCCTGTCAACCTGCGTCCGCGCCTGTGCTAAGAGGCTCAAGATTCAGGGATGAAAACGTGTTTGCGCAAAGTGGAAATCTGGCGGCGGCGGCGCTCGCCCTGGCAATTGGTGTGGCCGTACCGGTCGAGGCGTGCCGCGCGCAGACTGCGCCGCCCGCGATCGCGGCTCCCGCCGACCAGGACACCAAATTCCGGTCGTTCCTCGCCGAATTTCGCACGACCGCTCTCGACACCGGTATCGATCCGCAAATTTACGATTCCGCGATGGCCGGAATTGCGCGCAATCCGCGAGTTGAAGCGCTTAATCTCGAACAGCCTGAATTCGTAAAACCGATCTGGGAATATCTTGCCGGCGCTGTCTCTTCCGAGCGGATCGCGAACGGCCACGCGCTGCTCGCTTCCTGGGGCGCGGTACTCGCCAATATCGAGCAACGCTTCGGCGTGCAGAAGGAAATTCTCGTCGCGATCTGGGGCATCGAAAGCGACTATGGCAGGCAGATGGGCAGCTTCGACATGTTCGAGGCGCTCACGACGCTCGCCTATGACGGTCCGCGAAGCGATTTCGGCCGCCGCGAACTGCTCGACGCCTTGCGGATGGAACAGCAGGAACGGCTCGTGCCCGCACAAATGACGTCGTCCTGGGCAGGAGCGTTCGGACAGACGCAATTCCTGCCGTCCACCTTTCTTCGCTACGCGGTCGATGGCGACGGCGACGGAAGACGCGATCTCTGGCATTCGCCGTCCGATGCGCTCGCCTCCGCCGCAAATCTTCTTGCGCAATCGGGCTGGGAGCGCGGCGCGCCCTGGGGCTATGAAGTCACGCTGCCCACGGGATTTTCTTACGAGCTTGCCGATCTCGACAAGACCAACACCATCTCGACCTGGCGCAACATGAACGTGCGGGCGGCGAGCGGTCTGGCGCTGCCCCACAGCGAAGCTCTCTCGTCGATCTATCTTCCCGCCGGCGCGCGGGGTCCCGCCTTCATCGTCTACGACAATTTCAGAACCGTGTTGAAATACAATAACGCCGCATCCTATGCGCTTGCTGTATGCACGCTTGGCGACCGGTTGAAAAACGATCCGCCGATCATGGCGGCATGGCCCCGTGATGAGATGCCACTGACGCGAGACGAGCGGCTCGCTCTCCAGGCGGACCTCAAGAAACTCGGTTTCGATCCGGGTGCACTCGATGGCGTAATGGGCCGGCAGGGCCGCGCGGCGTTGCGCGCGTTTCAGAAGGCGCGCAGGCTCATTCCCGACGGTTTCGCAACCGAAAACCTGCTCGAACGCATGGAACGCGAGCTGGCGGGGCGCTGAAATTCACGCGTTCGGCACCTGCGTCTCGGCTGTTTCGCCTTGCGCGTCGGCGCATGCGCCGGCACTGCGCAGATGCGGCGACAGCAGCGCATAGGCGCAGAGCGCTGCCATCAGCGCGGCTCCGAACAGGTATGGCGCCGACGGCGACCAGCGATAGAGCGCAGTTGCAATCATCGGACCGAAGATAAACCCGGCTCCGTTCGTCGCGCCCACAAGTCCGGCAACCGCGCCCTGCTCATCGGGGTCCACCGCGAGCGACGCGGCTGCTGCATAGCCCGGCCGTACCAGGCCGAAACCTAGACCGGACAGGATCAGTGCAAAGACGAGCGGCCCGAACTGATGGCCGATTGCAAAGAGAAGATTTGCGGCGAGCGCGATGATTGCGCCCCAGCGAATCAGCGCGCGAACGGAGATGTTGAAGCGCTGCACGATGACGAGCTGTGCGAACAGCGCAGCAAGCGACGAGGCGACAAGCCCGATGCCGGTATATTGCGGTGCTTCCGCGGGGTTCAAATGCAACATGTCGATGAAGAGATATCCGACGGTCTGGATGGGAATAGCGGCCGCCGTGCTCACGCCCAGTCCGTAGAGGATGAAAGGCCAGACGCGCGCATCGCTCCAGCGAAGGCGCCCAGCAGGCTCGACGTGCAAATGCGGCGCCGTGCGTTCGGGCAAGAACAGCCAGATGGCGGCTGCACTTGCGAAGGCCGCAATTGCGGTGAAGTAGAAAGGCGCGAAGAGACCAAAGACAACAAGCACCGCGCCGATACCGGGTCCGACCGTCGTGCCGAGTCCGAACGCAGCGCCGATGGTGGCGACGCCGCGCGTGCGCTCCTCTGGCGTTGTACGATCCGCGACATAAGCCTGCGCCGACGGCGCGGTGCCCGCCCCGAAAAGTCCGTAAAGGGCGCGCGCGGCAATCATCAGAGGATAGGCGGCAGCGACGGGAATGAGCGCGGCAATTCCCAATTGGGCCATCACCGCGAATAGGCCGAAGGAGATTCCAAACGCCACGAGCCCGAGCAGCATGACGGGCTTGCGGCCCCAGAGATCGCTTCGCGCACCCCAGAAGCCGCTCGAGAAAACCCAGATCGCCGCCGACGTCACGAACGGCAGCGAAGCCTGGAATTCCGTCAGGCCCAGCCTGCGTGCAAGGGAAGGCAGGATCGCGAACATCACCGACTGCCCCGCGCCCAGGCACATCAGGCTGAAAAAGAGAATTGTGAAGGCGCGGCTTCGCTCTTCGGGCGTCGTTGCTTGCATTGGAGACGCGTCAGCGTCCGCGACAGTGCTGGCGCGTCCCAAGGAACTATCGGGAATCGGCTCGCGAAGCGCCATGCCCTGATCTTCAATCCGTCCGCTTGAAGCGTATTTCGGACACGTCGCTGCGGCCGTCGGCGTCGACGACCGTCACGCGGGCGAAGCCTTCGCCGTGCGGCCGATAGAGCACAGGTGCGAAGCGATCGAAGCTTCCGAGAATCTGGCCGTTCACCAGCCAGGTGAGAGGAGGCCGCCCGCCATCGGCCTTGAAGAGAATGGTCGGGTCCTTCGCTTGCGGCGCGGGAAGTGGAACGGCCGCGCCATTCGGCGGAAAGGCAATCGAGGGTGGCGCGATATTGCTTTGACGTGCCGGTGCGGATTCGCTGTCGCGGGTAAAGACGCGCAGGCCCGGCGGCAAATCTTCGGTCGAGCGCGCGAGGATCGCACTCGCCGGCCGCGACGGCGGCGGACGGCGATCTGGCGGCAGGAGCTCGAACACCTTGAGCAAAATGGGCGCCGCCGCTTCTCTTCCAATGCTGTCCGCGCTTGGCGCGCCATCCGCGCGTCCGACCCAGACGCCGACCGTATAATCGTTCGAGAAGCCGATCGACCACGCATCACGGAAGCCATAGGAGGTACCGGTCTTGAACGCGACCGCGTGCGCACGGGCGAGCCCTTGCCCCATCGCCCAGCCTTCGGGCAGCGACGCGCCGAGAAGAATGTCGCGCAGATACCATGCGGCAGCCGGTCCGAAGAGGCGATGCCCCGCATCGGGCGGCGTGCCTATGCGCGTCCGCAATGCTTGCACGAGGCCGCCATTGGCAATGCCCGCATAGAGCATCGTGATGTCGCGAAGACTGATGCCGAGCCCACCGAGCGCGATTGGCAGCGACGGCGCCGCATCATGCGTGGGATAGGCGAGATGCGCCCCGGCATTCTCGAGCGCGAGCGAGAAACGCAGGGGACCGATGCGGTCGAGCACCATGACCGCCGGCACGTTGAGCGACATGCGCAGCGCGTCGCGCGCGGTCACCGCGCCCTGGAATGCGCCTTCGAAATCGCGCGGCGCGTAATCGCCGAAATTCATCGGCGCATCTTCCATCATGGTCGAGGGATGGAGAATGAGATCGTCGAAGGCGAGGCCGTAGATGAAAGGCTTGAGTGCCGAACCCGGCGAGCGCGGGCGTGCCGTGAGATCGATTTGTCCGGACGTACCCCAATAATTCGTGCCGCCGAGATAAGCGAGAACGTTGCGCGTGCGATTTTCCACCACGACGACGGCGAGACTCGAGCGATCTGCGAGATACGCTTTCTCGCGCGTCGCCAGTCTTTCGACTGCGCCTTGCAGTGGCGCATCGATCGTGCTCGCGATCCGCGCCGGCGCGTGAACTTCGCGCACGAGCTCCTGTGCCAGATGCGGCGCGGAAAGGGGCATGGCGAGCCTGAGCGACGACACGCTTTCCCCTTCGGCCAACGCCGCGTCAGCGGGCGCGAGCACGCCGTCCTGGAGCATTCGCGAAAGCACTTTGCCGCGTCCGGATCTGGCCGCGAGCATGTGCCGGTCCGGGCGCAGCCGCGCGGGCGATTGCGGCAGCGCGACAAGCAGCGCGGCTTCTCCCAGATCGAGTTCGGAAGGCTGTTTGCCGAACCAGGCGAGCGAAGCAGCGCGCACGCCTTCGAGATTGCCGCCCATCGGCGCCAGCGTCAGATAGATGGAAAGGATTTCGTCCTTCGTATAGCGCTCTTCGAGCTGCAGCGCGCGCACCATCTGGATGAGCTTGCTGACCGCTCCGCGCGGTCTCGGCTCGAGCAGGCGCGCGACCTGCATGGTGAGCGTCGACGCGCCGGAGACGACATGCCGCGCGCGCGCGTATTGAAAGGCGGCGCGTGCAAGTGCAAGCACGTCGATTCCGGGATGCGAGTCGAAGCGCTTGTCCTCATAGGCCTTGAGCAGCGCGAGGTAGCGCGGACTGACATCGGCGACATGGGTTGCGAGACGCCAGGAACCATCCTTCGACAGGAAGGGTCTGAGCAGCACGCCGTGGCGGTCGACGACCTCCGACGAGACCATGCGATAGCGCGTCAGGTCGGGCGGACACGCCCAATCCGCCGCGGCAAGCGCAACGACGATGCCGATGAGCCCAATGAGCGCGGGGGTCCGCCAGGGGCGCCACGGGGATTTGCGAAAGCGCAATTGCATGGTGTTAGCTACACCGCCGCGCTGCCCCGAGAAAGAGATGCACCGGATATTGTTCGCCATCGCCTGCACCCTCTCCGCCACGTCCGTGCTCGCTGGCGACAAACCCTACAAGCAGGAGGATTGCGGCAGGCTCACCGTGCAGATGGAGTTGAACGAATGCGCCGGCGCCAACTACGCCGCCGCCGACAAGGCGCTCAACACGCTCTTCCGGCGCGCAATGGCGTTGCAGAAGAATTCGAATGCGAGGATGCGTTTGCGCGCATCGCAACGCGACTGGATGGCGAGGCGCGACAAAAGCTGCGCCGACGAAGTCGGTCCCCAGGAAGAGGCGGCTCGATATGGCCGATGGAGATGAACGCATGTCTGCAGAAACAAACCGACGATCGCATCCGCGCGCTGGAGCGGATGGTGCAATGAGTTGATCCCCTCGCGCTTGGTGGATCGAATCAGACAATTGGTATCTGAGCTGACTGGTTCGGCGCGTCGCGCGAAACCGATGTACCGCCAAAGCGCCATGTTCCCTGGACGAACGGCACGAGACACTTGTTTTTTCGCGTGTCATTCCCCCGAAAGCGGGAACCCAGAAGCANNTCGGCCGGGATGACACGCTTTTTTGGTAGCGTGCGGAACGCGGAATTTCTTCTTGCCGTCCTAGCGGCTTACATGTTGGCATTTCGGGAATCGTCCATCAGAATTTGACCACTAGAGAAAGGTTGATTCAGTTCAGCTGCCAGTCGACGCTTTCACCGCCCCGCCGATATCGTCACGCTGCCCGTGTCGGTGCGGGCGTGGATCGCGGGCGCGTACATGTCTTCGACGACGCCAGCGGGCATCGCGAACGTGCCGGTGGTAACGGCGCGCGCGATATAGGCGAGGCGAAAACCGGGGGGAAGCGGCGGTGGTTTCTTCGGATCGGGCTGCTCTTCCGAGCCGATATTGAACGCGGCGACGAAGCGGTCGTCGCGTGCTTCTTCGACCGTCACGCCATCGAGGCTGCCGAGCCAGGAATAGGGCTTGCCGTCATCGCCAGCGAGCGGCATTTCGATCTCGAGTCCTGCAGGCAAGAGGTCGAGCGCCGCCATCTGCCGCGCCATGCCGTCCGCCATCTGCCCTTCGAGCACGACCATGACGCGGTCGTTCTGTTTCAGTTGCGCGAGATCTGCAGGCTGACCCGCAAGCGTCCACACAGTCTTCTTGAGCGTGAGGCCGCTCGCTTCCGCGGGTGGCGGCAGGCTGGGCGTGCCCTGCACGGAGACGTCGCGCCATATCGGCGCATCGCCCCGGTTCTGGATCACAAGACCTGCGTCGAGTAGTCCAGCCGATGGCGAAAGCCGCACAGCGCCCAAGCGCGGAACAGCCGGCTTGCCGTTCACCACGATATCGAGCCGCGTGCGCTCGCGCGTCAGCTCCCAGGCGGCGCGCAGCATCCACGCTTTCTCCTGTGTGGTCGTCGCGTTGAGCCGCATGTCGACGGCGCTCTCGCGCGTCACTAGCGCGGGCACGATCTCGGGCGATCCACCTTCGATCGCGAGCGCCGACGTGGCGGCGAGGTCGCGCACGAAGGAGCCGTAATCGGCAGTCGAATAGGTCTGCGGATTGGCGGCGAGCAGGATCTGCCGGGCACGGCTGAAGGAAAGCGCCGCACGGCTTCTGTCGCCGGCCTCGCCGGCAGCGGCGCCGGCGAGCGCGCCCGCGATTGCGTTCTTCCACCCGCTGCTGCGCGTATCGCTGAAATAGCGCAGGTCGCCCAGATTGAGGCGGCCCATGCGGCCAAGCACGTAGAACGCATAGGCACGCACGGAATCGTCGCTGGAATCCGACGCTGCCGTCTGGCGCAACCATTCCGCGCCGCGCCGCAGACTTTCCTCCGGTACTACGTATTTCTTATCCTTCGCCTGCTGGACGAAATCGAGCGCAAACACTGAGAGCCAGGGATCGGCATCGGAGCCCGCCGCCCACATGCCGAAATTGCCCGCATAGTTCTGCATGTCGAGGACGGTATCGATGGAATCCTGGATGCGTGACCTCAGCGCCTGGTCCTTTGGCAGCCCGGCGAGATCGGCAAGATCATTGAAATAGAGAAGCGGCATGGCGCGGCTCGTTGTTTGCTCGATGCAGCCATAGGGATATTTGTCGAGCCAGCGCAGGAGCCCAGGCACGTCGCTGTAGCCGTGACTCGCGGAGACGTTGAGCGCGGCGGACACCGTCGAGGGCACGAGATCTGCGATCAGCGATTTGCGCGCCGTGTAACTTTGTCCCACGCCCAGCACCGCAATCTCGTCGCGTGCGACATCGAGCGCGGGCGCGCGCACCTCGATCGGCCAGGAGCGGGAGACGCGATAGTTTTGCGGACCTGAGACAGTGAGCGCGATGCGGGCGATGCCGAGTCCCCGCCCGTTGAGCACCACCGGCAGAAGGATACGCTGGCCGCGCGCGAGATTGCGTGTCAGCACATCGCTCTTCGCCCCCGCTTCGAGACCGACGGGGCCGGAAGTCGTGACGGTCGCCATGTAGTTGCCCGGCGCACCTTCCACATTGTCCATGTTGAGCGCGGCTTCCGCCTTGTCGCCGGGCGCAAGGAATCGCGGCAGGACAATATCCGCGACAACCGCGTCGCGCACGGTGAGCGGGCGCGAGGCGCGGCCGAGTTTCTTCTCGCTCATTGCCACCGCCATCAGCCGCAATTCGCCGTTGAAGTCAGGAATATCGAGCAGCACTTGCGCGGTGCCGCCCGCGCCGAGCTTCACCAGACCCGAGAACAGGGCAACGGTCTTCGTCGGTACGACGGAAAGCGCGCGTCCGCCGAGATTGTCGCCGCCTTCGCGCAGACTGCCGATGGGCGCTTTTTCGGGTTTGATCAGCCTGCCGTAATCGTCATGCATGCCGACGCCGAGCCGGCGCTTGCCGAAATAATACGCAACGGGATCCGGCGATCTGAAATCGGTGAGCTGAAGAATTCCTTCGTCGACGGCGGCGAGCGTCAGCCACGCCGCCTCTCCGCTCGCGAGCCCGGTTACCGTGATTGGAATGGCGATGTGCTGGCGCGGCGCGATCTTGCCAGCGCCGCCGATCGCGACGCCGAGTGTGTTCGGGGCATTGTCGACGCCCAGCCATGTCACGCCGATCGCGCGCACCGGCTCGCGCCCCGATGCCGCATCGAGCGGGCGATAATCCGTCACCAGCACATAGGCGCCGGCGCCCCAATCCGCCGACACGGGAATGTCGACACGCGCACCGCCTGCTGGCGCCGCGACGAGTTGCGAGGAGAAGACCCGATCTCCGGCGACCACCACCAGCGCCTGTCCGTCTGCTTGCGGCTTGATCGCGACATGCGCGGTGTCGCCGGGCCTGTAGGAGGGCTTGTCGGCCGCAACTGGAATGCGGTCCGGGCGGTCGCCGGACGCGTTCGCGGCCCAGCCCGAATAAAACCGGTATGAGCTGGCCGCGCCCGATTTGGCATCGCTGATGGTGAGCCGGTAGCGGCCCCACGGAAAGGCCTGTGCGAGCTTTGTCGGCGCGGCCGCGCCGACATCGAAACTGCCGCTCGTGATCAAGCGGTCGCGCGTGACGGACTGGTACTTCCAGCTGCCATTGTCCTGGTACCATTGGTAATTCGTGTCTTCGCGCACCCAGCTGTAAGTGAGCCCGGAAAGGCCAATGCGCTTGCCGGCGCTATCGACCGCGACGATTTCGAAGCCGGTGCGCGATTCCTCGGAAACCGCATCGCCATCGAAATCCGGCCTGATGCCGAGCGCCGCATCGCGCGTTTTGACCGGTATCTCGACCGTCTTGTCGGTCGTGCGTCCTCCCGGCTCGTGCATCGAGACCTTGATCACGGCTTTGAGCGGCAGCGTCGTGTCCGCGAGATCGCCAACCGAACCCGTGACCACCGTCATGCCCGATGCGTCGGTGTCGGGCACATTGAGAGTGACGGTCACGTCGGAGAAGGAATCATCGACGCGCCCGAACTGATAGAGCGACAACTCCGGAAAGGGTTCTGTATCTCTGGTGATGCGTGCCTCCGCTTCGCCGGAAAGGCCCGAAGCGGGCGCGCCGTAGAGGAAACGGCTTTCCGCCCGCACATGCACGTCGCCGCCGGGACGCAAGATTTTTTCCTGCGGGGTGAGCACGACCTTCAGCCGCTGCGGGACGAAATCGGCGACGTCGAACTGCACGCGGCCGACCGGGTCCGCCTTCGGATCGACATAGGCGGCGATCTGCCAGCGGCCGTGCGGCGCATTGGCATGCAGCGTCACGTTCCAGCTCGCGGCGCCGGCGAGGAGTGCCGCGCCCGAGACGGTGGTGCGCGCGGCTTCCACCTCGTCGGGACGCGTGGCGATCAGCGTCAGCGGCGCAGTCACCGCCGCGCCGACGCGGTCGCGCAGCATCGCAACCGCGTGCACGGTTTCGCCGCGGCGATAGATACCGCGCTCGGTAGTGAGATACGCGTCGACGGGTCCGGGAGATTCGCGCCCGCCCACGCCGCGGTCGGTCAGGTCGAAAGCGGGACGGCGCAGATCGAGGAAGCTGAAATCTGCGCCAGTACCATAGGCCATCACCACGACGGGCTCGTCGCCGCCCTTGCCGCGGAAGAATCCGGGATCGAAATCGGCACGGCCATCGCGGCCCGTTGTCGCGGTTGCAAGCACATTGTTGTCGCGCGCGACGAGCGTGAGCTTCACGCCCGAAAGCGGCTTGGCGCTGGCATAGGAGCGCGCGAACACCGCAAGCCCGTTCGCGCCCTGAAACGTAGTGAGCGCGATGTCGGAGGCGATGACCCATTGCGCGGCGAGCTTGCCCGAATCCTCGCCACCTTCTTCCGATTGCGCTGCGGCCTGTTTCGCCGCATCGCGCGCCAGCAGCACATAGGCGCCGGGCTCCTTGCCCTTCAGCATGTCGCGGATTGGAATCAGCGTGACGATGGAATCGTTCTTGACGTTGGCCACGTCCATCGTGCCCGACCAGGCGAGCGTGCCCTGATTGTTCTTGAGCTGGGTCGCGTCCCAGTCATACATCGTCGTCTGGTCGACGACGCCGCTTTCGATCTGCGAGAGAAGACGGTCGCCGACGCGCACCATCTCGATCTTCAGGTTCGCGATGTTGATGGTGGTGACGGGCACGCCGTCCGCATTGTCGCGCGGCAGGATGATGCCGCCGGCAAAGCGCACCAGTGCGGGCTTGTCGCGCAGCTCGACGGGCACCGTCTCCGCGACAGCGAGCTTTTCTCCGGAGGCCGCGGGGAGCCCACGCCTCAGCGTGACACTGTAGGTCTGGTTGAAGGACAGCCCGCCGATGCACAGGCGCTGATCGAGCGCGCGCGCGACGATGCGCGTCTTCGGGTCGACCACGAGATAATCTTCGTAATGGGTGCGTCCGCTCACATCGAGATTGCGGGTGAAGACGAGGCAGGCCTGCGCGTCGCGCTGGCTGGTGTCGATCTCCAACCGGTGAAACGCGAATTCCGGCGCGGCGGCCATCTGGCCGGGCGTCATTGCGGTCGTAACCGCCGCGGAAAATCCGCTGCGCAGCCGCGCGAAGAAGCCGCCATTCGACGGACCGTTTCCGGCGCCCAGATAGTAGAAGATTCCGATGGCGAAGATCGCAACGACGAGGATCGCCCCGCCGATCAGAAAAACCCGCCGCATTCTTTCCCCTCCGCCCGCGCCCCGCGGTGCCATGCATGCTAGCGCAGTTTTCGGCCGGGCGGAATCTGTCGCAGCGCCTGTTTATCAGGCGATTTACAGGCGATTCTCTTTCTGCGCCGCGCCCGGAAGGCGAACAAACGGAAATTCCCGAACAATTCAAGCCGGTTGTGGAAATTGATTTTTATCGGGGATCAGGTGCCAATTCCTGCACATTGCCTGTTTCCGCAGCTGGCGGCGAAACAAAAAGGCGACGATTGTTTCACGGGAAACAGAAGCCCGGGGTGCGCCTATCATCGCATGAACGTGCGCACGCACTCCGTGAGCGCTGCGCCGTCGCTGCCGAGACGCGATGTGGCGCCGGCAATTTCCTCGAATTCCGCGTTATCGATTCCGAAACCCTCGTCCGCGCCAGGTAGCTCCGGTTCCGGAAGCACGATTGCGAAGCGATCGGCGAGAAACTCCCTGTCCGGACGCAACTTCAGCAGCGCCTCCTCCGTGGCGCCCCGGCTGAAGATCGGACACGTCGGCCCGAAGAACCCCGGCATCGCACGCAGCGCACGCGCGATGCGTTTCCGCGCCTGCGGCGTGGGCGCTGTCCTGTTGAGGGCAAGCGTGGCGGCCAGCGCCTTCGTTCCCGGCGAGGCATTGCGAACGCGCGGAACCAGAATCGAGTCTTTCGGAAACCCAAAATGCGCCAGAACGCGTTCCACGCATCCATCGGCGGGATGATAGTTGAGCGCGGCCACTTCGAATCCGGTTCTGCCGAGTTTGGTCAGCATCCTCGAATACGCAAAGGCGTGCACCCGCTGCGACAGAAATTCGTCCGGCGTACATGTCTCCGCCGTGAATCCGTCCATGACGCGATGGCAGTAAAGCGATGCCGCGCGTTCGAGATGTTCGCGAACGACGACAACGAGCTCCACCCGAAATGTGCCGCCAAGATACTGCAGCAGAGCGTTGGCGAACGCGGCGATGTCCCGCCCCGGCAGAACCTCGGAACTGATCACGATGTTCCTTCCCGATTGCTTCGCCGCGTTCGCGATCCGCGCGAACAGGGCACCGGCATCTTCCCGTGTCGTTTCCGGGCGACGGTGGTCGCCAAAGAAATTGAACACCAGATTGTGATGCGAGCCGTCGCTCCACAGCCCGACCTGCGGGTATAGGACGACCGAATTGTCGTGACCGCGAAGGACATGCTGGACCGCGCTCGTTGCAGTCTTGGCGGGTCCAATGTGGAGAAAGAGCGTCCGTGTCACCGGGTATCCCTGTGCGGAGCGCTGTCCGCCGACGGGCCACCGCCGCATTCTTGGAAGCGTTCCAGCCCGTCCGGTTCGCGGAAACTAGCGTGATTTCGCCCGGAGGGGCAATTTTGCGGCACATGTCGCCCACTCCGTCGAGCGCCTCATCGGGATCATATCCGGCTTCGGGCGAGCATGCGTCTTGCCGGAGCAGCGCCCGCTGCGCTTCACTGGCAGGCGCGGAAAAAGGTTTTGCGATGCTGTTCAGCGACAAGCTCCTCTTCATCCATGCGCCGAAGATGGCGGGAATGTCGGTCACGAAACTGCTTTTGGACAACATCCAGGACCACATCACCCTGGTCGTTCCCTCCGGCCGTCCAGATCCCGCCATAAACGTGCCCTTGATGGTGCGCGCGAAGGCAAACCTGAAAGCCACGCTGACGGACCTGAAAAACCGGATGTTCCGGAATGTGACGATCGCGGAGGGGATGCGTCACGAACGAATGGCCGACGCCGCGCTGGCGCTGGCGCCCTTCGGCCGCTGTCTCGAAGATTTCGAGACGATCCTTGCCGTGGCGCGCAACCCCTATGACCTCGAAGTATCGCGCTACCATTTTCTCAGGCTCGGCTATCTCGGTGTCGCCGGACTGAGTCAGGGGCGCGCGCAGCAGATCGCCTTCGCTGGCGACTTCACCGGCTTCGCCCGCACAGCGCCCTATCTCGGCCGCCTGCCCGCCCGTATCGAAGACTGGTATGAAATCGACGGCAAAATGCCGCAAAATCTTCGCATTTTGCGTTTCGAATCCCTCGAGCACGATCTGGAGAGAATCGTGAGCCCGCTCTATCCGATCCGGCGCAAACTGGCGAAGCTGAATGTTTCGCCGCACGAGCCTTACACAGCATATCTTACAGCCGAGTCCGAAGAAGCCATCTACCGCAAATACCAATGGCTCTTCGACCGCCAGTTCTATAAGCGGGAGCAGTTTCCCGACGTGGCGGCAATTCACTCTGCGGAGTATCGCAAACATGTTTGACAAAGCCCTGACGCTCCTCTTCGTGCTGACATGCACGGCATCGTCCGCGCTCGCAGCCGAAGCCGTGCCCACGCAGCCAGCGCCTGCGTATCGCCTGACCAAGGCCATCGCGCTTGGCGCCCCCGACCGCTGGGATGCGCTCACCTTCGATCCCTCAAGCGGCCGGCTTTATATTTCGCATGGCGACCGTGTGACGGTGGTCGACGGCAGGAGCGGCGCGATCCTCGGCGAGGTCGACGGGTTCCCCGGCGGTACGCATGACGTCGCCATCGTCGCCGATGAAGGCCGCGGCTACACCGACGACGGCGAGGCGGGAATGGCCGCGTCCTTCGATCTGAAGACGTTGAAGGTCATTCACCGCATCAAGGCCGAGGCCGACGCGGACGGAATGCTGTTTGATCCCACGAGCCACCACGTCTTCGTGATCGACGGCGATACCGGCAAGCTGACCGTCATCGATCCCAAGACCGACAATGTGGTGGCGACCATCGACGGGGGCGGCGGGCTCGAATTCGGCGTTTCGGGCGGCAACGGAAAAGTCTACGTGAACGGCGCCGAGAAAGGCGAGATCGTCCGGATCGACGCGGCCACCAACAAGGTGGACGCGCATTGGCCGCTTCCCGGCTGCACCAAACCGCATGGGCTGGCGATCGACCGCGTGACGCATTGCCTGTTCTCGAGCTGCGCCAACAAGGTGCTTGTGGTGGTCGATGCCGAAAAAGGCTCCGTGATTGCGACTCTGCCGATCGGAGAGGGAACCGACGGGGCGGAATTCGATCCCAAACGCAACCTGGCCTTCAGCTCAAACCGCGAGGGAACGCTTTCCATCATCGCGGAGAAATCATCCGCGAGCTTCGTGCCGCAATCCCCGGTCGCCACGCAATTCGGCGCGCGCACTATGGCGCTCGATCCGGAAAGCGGACGGATCTTTCTGGTCGCCGCCGATTTCACCCTGAACCCGAAAGCGGCCGCATCCGATCCGCGGCATCGCTACACGATCACGCCGGGGACCGCGCGGCTCCTGTTCCTGGACCCCGCCCCACGCTGACATAGGTGAAGCCGGCCTCGGCCATCTGCTGGGGCCGGTAGATGTTGCGCAGATCGACCATCAGCGGTGTCCTGAGCAACGCCTTCACTCGGGCGAGATCGAGCGCGCGGAATTCGTTCCATTCGGTCAGGATCACGACGCCGTCGGCGCCGGATATCGCCTCATAGGCGTCGGTGCAGAGCTCGACGTCGAGAAGCTTTGCCGCCTCCCTGGCGCCTTCCGGATCGTAGGCGCGGACGCGCGCGCCCTCCGCCTTCAGCATCGGCAGGATGACGAGGCTCGGCGCCTCGCGCATGTCGTCGGTGTTGGGCTTGAAGGTGAGGCCGAGCACGGCGACCGTTTTCCCCGCGACGCCGCCGAACGCGTGCATGATCTTGCGCGCCATCTCCGCCTTGCGCGCTTCGTTGACCGCCACCACGGTCTCGACGATGCGGGCGGGCGCGCCGGCTTCCTGGGATGTGCGCAGGAGCGCCACCGTGTCTTTCGGGAAGCATGAGCCTCCGTAGCCCGGACCCGCATGAAGGAATTTGGCGCCGATGCGGCCGTCGAGTCCGATGCCGCGCGCCACGTCCTGCACGTCGCCGCCCAGCCTCTCGCACAGATCGGCGATCTCGTTGATGAAGGTGATCTTGGTGGCGAGGAACGCGTTAGCTGCGTATTTGATCAGTTCCGCGGTCTCGCGCGCGGTGAACAGAATCGGCGTCTCGTTCAGAAAGAGCGGGCGATAGATTTCCTTCACCACGGTGCGGGCGCGCTCGGTGTCGCAGCCGACGACGACGCGGTCCGGCCTCAGAAAATCTTCGATCGCCGAGCCTTCGCGGAGGAATTCCGGGTTCGAGGCCATGTCGAATTCTGCTTCCGGGCGCAGGCGGCGGATGATTTCCTCGACCTTGCGGCTCGTCCCCACCGGCACCGTCGATTTGGTGATGACGACCGCATAGGAGTCGAGCGCGCGCGCAATTTCTTCCGCGGCGGCGAAGACGAAACTCAGATCCGCATGCCCGTCGCCGCGCCGGCTCGGCGTGCCCACGGCGATGAACACCGCCTTGGCGCCGGCCACCGCCTCGGGCAGTTTCGCGGTGAACGAAAGCCGGCGCGCTTTGACATTGGCGGCGACGATCTCCTCGAGGCCGGGCTCGAAGATCGGGATGCGGCCCGCGTCGAGCTCGGCAATCTTGCCGCCATCCTTGTCGACGCAGACCACGTCATGGCCGAACTCGGACAGACAGGCGGCGGAGACGAGGCCGACATACCCCGTCCCGATCATGGCGATGCGCATCGAAGCGGCCTCTCAAGCTCCCGCTCTTTCGCGCGCCGGAGCGTGGGTTGCAAGGGTGGGAAGGAGGTGTTGGCAAAAACCTTCTGCAATTGCGTGGAAAAGCATTGCGGTGACCGCCCGTGCGGCTATCAGCGACCCAGCGCTATCTATTCCTTCTCATGGCCCGCCGAAGAGCGGGCCACCCAGTTGAAACCTGCGAAGTACTGCGATTGTAAGCGCGATTTCTTGCTGCATCTTCGTCCGCCCGTAGCTCCCGCCTGGGTGGCCCGCCCCCGGTCCGCGCGAAGCGCGGCCGGAGNNGCCGGAGGACAAGCTTCACGCGCGGGCCATGACAAATATTGGGCAGCGCGTTTGGCTCACTCAGCGCTTCACCATTCGTTTCTTGATCTCCGCGTCGAGCCCCCGCGCGATGTCGTCGGGGGTGCGTTTGTCATGGCGTGGTCGGCGGCGAGGTCGAGCGCGCCCATGAGACGCTTAAGCGCGCTGACACTACGGCGTGATCTCGAACACTGTGCCAAAGCCATTCGCTCCGCCTGTTTCTGCGGTGCCATAGAAATTGCCTGCGCCGTCTGGAACCAGACCACCGACGGGGTTGGCGCCGTTATTGCCCCTTTCGAAGGAATGCAGCACCGTCTCCGTCCCGTCCGGGGCAAGCTCGAAGACCGTGCCGCATCCAAGACCGCTGCATCCCCGGCCGCCCCCGTATTGCGTGGTGCCGTACAGATTACCCGCGCTGTCCAGAATCAGACCCGCAATCGGGTTTCCGCCATCTCCATGTTTTCCGGTGAAGAAGTGAAGCACAGTCTCTGTGCCGTCCGGGGCGAGTTTGAAAACTGCGCCGCAGCCGGCGTCTCCCAGACAGCCGGCGTTGCCGCCGAAGTCCAAGGTTCCATAGAAACTGCCCGATTCGCCCATAATAAGGCTGCCTTGGGGCAGCGCGCCATCATTTGGCGGTCCATGAAACTTATACAACACGGTTTCCGTGCCGCCGGATAGTTCGAAGACAGTACCAGAATTCTTTCTACTGCCACCGTATCCAGTTGTGCCATAGTAATTGCCGGTCGCACCGGCGAGCAGTCCGGCGAGCGGATATGCCCCATCGGGGCAATGCGGTGGCGTCCTCCTAGGGCAGAAGGAATAAAGCACAGTTTCTGTGCCGTCTGGAGCGAGCTCAAAAACCGTGCCGCCGCCGTTTTTCCCGCCACCGCTCGTCGTGCCGAAAAGTTTGCCTTTGGCGTCTAAGATGATTGCACCGAGCGACACGCAGCCATCGCCCGGCTGGCCTGCAAAATTATGCACCGTTTTTTCGGTGCCGTCAGGTGTAACCTTGAATATTACGCCGCAGCCAATGCTGCCGCCGCCTATAGTCGCTCCATATAAATTGCCCTTCTGGTCCATAACCAAGCTGTCGTCGGGTCCGTCGCCATTGCTTCCGCATGTAAAGTCGTAAAGTGGGGTTTCACTCCCATGGGCAGGAATCTCGAAGACCGTGCCACAATTGCAGGGGTAGCCACCACCCGTTGTGCCGTACAAATTGCCCGCTCCATCAATGATGAGGCCCGCGGAGGGATAGCAGCCATCGAGCCCCGTGCTGAAGGAATGAAGCACCTTGAACGACGTTGCCTGAGCAGTATTGACGTGCGCCAACATGGCGACTGCAAACAGACCACTCAGAATGCATTTGCTGGCGATATCGAGAACCCGGAACATCATCCGTCCCTTGTTTGAACTGGAAGGCTTGCTCGGTCGCGATGCGTTTTGCGCCGCGCAACGGCCGGCGCAGCGTGAGATCGCGACTATACCACATTCAGGGGGAGATGCGCCCCGCTCGCGGGGGAGGAAAGTCAGACGCGCGCGGCCGAAGATTTTCCTCCCTCGCGCGAAGCGCGGGGGAGGTGGCCGCGTAGCGGCCGGAGGGGGCAGCAGCGGATCGTACAAATTCCCGTCTTCGTATTGTCACCGCTTCAGCGAGCGTTTCCCGATCTCCGCATCAAGCCCCCGCGCGATGTCGTCGGGGGTGCGCTTGTCGATTGCGCGGTCGGCTGCGAGATTGGCGCGCTGCATCGTGCGCAGATCGAGCGCGTGGACGAGCGGCTTGAGTGCTGCGATCAGCGCCGCATCCTTCGCATGCTGCGGCGAGACGAGCAGCACCGCGTCATAGGGCGGCAGCGCGCCTTTCGGATCGGAGAGCACCTTCAGATCGTATTGCGCGATGCGCCCGTCGCTCGAAAATGCGGAGATGACATCGACATCTCCGGAAGCGACCGCGCGATACATGAAGTTGGCCTGGTACTGCCGTTCGACTCCGAATTTCAACCCATAGGCGCGCTCGACGGCGCGCCATTCCGGCCGGGTGAAGATTTCGTAGTCTCCGCCGATCTTCATCTGCGGCGCGCGGGCCGCCAGATCGGCGAGCGAGCCGATGTGCAGTGCGTCGGCACGGTCGCGGCGCATCGCAAAGGCATAGGCGTTTTCGAAGCCGAGCGGCCCTACGTAACCAATCCCATGCGTGCGTGCGAGCCATGCCGCCATTTCTCTCAACACCACCTGCCGGCCGGGCAGATCGGTGCGCTTCATGTCGTCCGCCCACACCGTGCCCGAATAATCGACATAGACATCGACGTCGCCCGAGGCGAGCGCATCGAAAATGACCGTCGAGCCGAGCCCGTCGCGCCGCGCGGTCTGAAAGCCGGCTTCGCGCAGACGGTCCTCGATCAGCGCGCCCAGGATGTATTGCTCCTCGAAGCTCTTGGTGCCGACGACGAGCGGCTTTCCGCCCGCGCTGGCGAAAAGCGGAAAAAGACTCGCGCCGACAACGATCAGCAATCCCGCAGCGGATGCCAGGAGCCGCGCCTTTGAGCGCTTGACGACTCCGTCTTCGGCGAGCGCGAGCAGACGGTCGACGATCAGCGCCAGCGCAGCGGCGGCGACACAGCCGAACAGCACATAGATCCAGTTCTCGGTCTGCAGGCCGGAGAAGATGTAATTGCCGAGACTGGTCTGGCCGACGGGCGTCGAAAGCGTCGCCGTGCCGATCACCCAGGCGGCTGCGGTGCGAATGCCGGCAAGGATCACCGGCGCCGCAAGCGGCAGCTCGACGAGCCACAGCGATTGACGCTTCGTCATGCCAACGCCGCGCGCAGCGGTCTTGACCGCAGGGTCGACACCGTCGATTCCGGCGATCGTGTTGCGCAGCACCGGCAGCATGGAATAGAGCGTCAACGCCGCAAGCGCGGGGAGGAAACCCAATGCGCGAAAGCCGATGCCGAAACTCGCGCGCGTGAAGGCGGACAGCGCGAGCAGCAGAGGATAAAACAATGCGAGCAGAGCGAGGCTCGGGATCGTCTGGATCGCGCTCGCCAATCCAAGCGCGGAGGCGCGCAGAAGCGGCGACCGCACGCAGAGAATCGCGAGCGGCAGGCTGACGGAAACGCCGATCAGAATCGCCGAAACGCTGAGCAACACGTGCCAGCCCAGATAGTCCGGAAGATTTGCGAACGCCGCCGCGAACGTGCCTGCGTCGCCGCTCATGCGCGTCTGCCCGACTTCAGTGCGGCGGCGAGCGCCTCGGACCGCCGCCGCGGGCTCTCCATCATCGCGCGCACGAAATCGTCAGCCGGCGCGGAGATGAGCTCGTTCGTGGTGCCGACCTGCACGAGCCGTCCTTCGCGCATCAGCGCGATACGGTCGGCAAGCAGGATCGCTTCGGTCATGTCATGGGTGACGAGGATCGTGGTGAGCCCCAGGCGTTCGTGAATCTGGCGGTAGTCGGAGGCAAGCCCATCGCGCGTGATCGGATCGATGGCGCCGAAGGGCTCGTCCATCAGCATGATGCGCGGGCTCGCGGCGAGCGCGCGCGCCACGCCCACGCGCTGACGCTGGCCGCCCGAGAGCGTCGCCGGAAAGACGCCGCGAAATTCCTGCGCGGGCAGGTGCACCAGGGCGAGAAGTTCATCGACTCGCGCACCGATTTCCGCAGGCGATTTGTGGAGCAGCCGCAAAACGATGCCCGCATTCTCCGCAACATTCAGGTGGGGAAAGAGTCCGATGTCCTGGAAGACGAAGCCAATCCGGCGCCGGAGCGAGACGGGATCGGAGCTGCGCGCATCGACGCCGTCGATCAGCACCGTGCCGCCCGAAGGTTCGGTCAGACGGTTGATCATGGTGAGCGTGGTCGTCTTGCCGCAACCCGACGGTCCCGCCAGCACGAGGAATTCGCCCGAGGCCACGGTGAGATTGAGCCCTTGCACCGCCGGCCCCCGCGCGGCGTAGGATTTCGAAAGCTCGCGAAGCTCGATCATCGGCTGAAGCGGCCCGCCCCCGGAATCACGGCGCATCTTACACCACGCGGCACCGGCCCCGTCCGGCCCGGAGCTTGTCCTCCGGCCGCNNACGGAGGGGGCCCTTTAGGCCTACCTCGCCTTCAGCAAATCGCGGATTTCGCGCAGAAGGACGACATCTTCGGGTGTCGGCGAAGCGACTTCAGGCATTGCGCGCGGCCTCTGCAACCGGTTGATGCCTCGGATCAGCACAAACAGCGCCAGCGCGACAATCAGGAAATTGACGATGGCGTTGACGAATATGCCGTAATTGATGGTCACCGCGCCCGCCTTCTGCGCTTCGCCAAGCGTCGCCACGACCGGACCCTTCAGCGTCAGGAAGAAGTTCGAGAATTCGATTCCCCCCATCGCCCAGCCGATGGGGGGCATGATGATGTCCTTGACGAGCGAATTGACGATGGCGCCGAACGCCGCGCCGATG
>PKWC01000167.1:43822-51173 GCA_003131925.1 Alphaproteobacteria bacterium
GCGCGCCAAAGGCGCGCGATTCTTACCTCAGCGTCCTCCGCGCAACCTCTGCGTCCTCTGCGTTAAAATATTTTTCCCGTGATCTCCGTGTCTCCATGTTAAATTTCTTTGAAGGCACAATCCTATTTGGAAGCGGGATTTGGGGCGGTGAGAGTCCAGGTCACGATCTGGGCGAGCGTTGCGCTTACGGCCTGATCGAACGCCGCAACGACGCTTGGCACGCTGTTCGCCGAAGCAGGCGCAGTTTGCTTCGCATCGAGCGACGCCACGACGGTGCCATGTGGCCCGAGCAGCCTGGCTTCGATCTCCACGACGATCATGGGCGCGCCATTGTCGCTCGCATATTGCGCGTCGAAATCGCGGATCTCGCATTCGAGCGTGTAGTCGGCATGCACGGCTCCGGATTCGCCCGCCACCGCAAGAATGCGCCCGCTCTTCTCGAACGCCTCGACAAGCAGAGACTGCACGAGGCGCGGCGCGGAATCGTTCCATTGCGCGTCGGCGTAGTAGTCCATCATCGCGCCGCGCATGAGCGCAATGCGTTCGGTGTCGAGGCTTTGCGGCGCCAACGGCCGTGCGACCGCGAGCTGCCAGGAAACGGAAGGCCCTCCCGCCGCCGGGAACGTGGGCCTCAGCCGATAGAGCTGCAGGGGCGGACCCGAGGGGCCGAGCAGGCTGCCGCAGCCGGCGAGCATCAAGAGTGCAGCGCCTGCAAGCACCATGTGGCGCCGCGTCGGCACAATCATCGGATCACTCATGGCGGCGTATATCCTTTGCGGCGATCGCCATAGAGAAGGCGCGTGGGCTCGTGATCGAGTTCGTCGGAGAGATGAGTGAGGCTCTTCACCAGCTGGCGCGCCTCACCCATAAGCTGGTCGATGCGCGCGCCGTTGACCTGCGTATCGAGATCGCCGGAGAGCTTGTCGAACGAGTCGGCGAGCCGGTCGATCTTCGCTTCCGTCTGCCCGGCATGGGTGAGCACATTGTGCAGATCGCCGATATCGGTGTTGAGGCCGCTGGAGGCGGTGGCGACATTGCCGAGAATCTTTTCGATATCGGACGAATGCCGCGATAGCGCTGCGGTCACGTCGCGCAGATTGGCGAGGGTCTGGGAAATGGACTGGCGGTTCTTGTCGCTCAGCACATCGTTCAGGCGGTCCGCGATGCGGTTGAGCTTGGCGACAAGCTCGGGTGCCGACTGCTCCAGTTGCTGCAGCGTGGACTGTTTCGAGCGGATCACCGGGTATTCGCCGAACATGGTGCGCGGCAGCACCGGCGCCGATTGCGATCCCCCGTCGATCTCGACATAGGACCCGCCGGTCAGCCCCTCGCTCGCGATCGAGGCGACGGAATCGGAGTGAATGCGCAGGTCGGGATTGACCTGCAGGGTGACGATTACCCGCTTGGGATCGTTGAGGTCGAACTCGAGTTTATAGACATTCCCGACCTGGATGCCGTTGTAGCGCACCAGCGTGCCTTTGCCCAATCCGCTCACGCTGCCGGAGAAATAGGTGCGGTAATAGGCAAACTCTTCCGTGTACTGAGAGCCTGCAAGCCACAGAAGCGCGATCACGAGGCCCGCGAGGCCCACCAGCACGAACACGCCCACTGCAACGTAATTGGCTTTGGTCTCCATCGCTTTAGTTCCTGGAACTGAACGCGAGTGAAACAAAAGAAGATTCAGCGCAGGGGACGCAGAGGATGCGNNCAAATCCACTCTTCTGCGTACCACTGCGCTTCCTCTACGTAATCTGCGCTAAATTCTTTTTGTTTCATGCATCACCCAAACAGTTGCTACGGGGCATGGCCGGCGAGAGCGGCGCGGCCGCGCGGGCCCGAGAAATATTCATGGATCCAGGGCTGGGGATCCTTCACCAGAGTCTCGATCGTGCCCACTTTGATCTTCTTGTCCACCAGAACCGCGATCCGGTCGGTCGTGGCCCGGAGCGAATCGATATCATGGGTCACCATGAAGACGGTGAGGCCGAGGCTCTGCTGGAGATTGCGCACCAGTTCGTCGAACTGCGCCGCCGAGATCGGATCGAGCCCCGATGTCGGCTCGTCGAGGAACAAAAGCTCGGGATCGAGCGCGAGCGCCCGCGCCAGCCCGGCGCGCTTCTTCATGCCCCCGGAAAGCTCGGAGGGGTATTTCTGCGCCGTATCCTCCGGCAGCCCGACAAGGGCCAGCTTCATCGCCGCAAGCTCGTCCATCAGTTCCTGGCTCATATGCGTCCAGCGGCGCATCGGCACCTGGATGTTCTGCGCCACCGTCTCGGCGCTGAACAGCGCCCCTTCCTGAAACAGAACTCCCCAGCGCAACTGCAGCCCATGAAAGTCTTCGGCGTCGACATCCGCCGTCTCCTGGCCGAACACCTTGATGCTGCCCGATTCCGGCCGGTTGAGGCCGACGATCGAGCGCAGCAGGACAGACTTGCCGCTGCCCGAGCCGCCGACGNNTGAGGGCCTCATCCTGAGCTTGCCTGCCTTCGCCGAAGCGAAGCTTCGGCTTCGCGCAGGCAGGTCGAACGATGCAGCGGCGGTCATATGCCCAGCACCGAAAACAGGACCGAGAATCCCGCATCGAGGGCGATGATGAGGAAGATTGATTCGACCACGGAACGGGTGGTGAGCTTTCCGACACTCGCGGCGTTGCGCTCGACGCGCATGCCTTCGAAGCATCCGACCATCGCAATGACGAACGCGAAAACGGGCGCCTTGACGAGGCCCACCAGCAGCGTCTTCAGCGTGATCGCGCCTTCGAGCTCGCGCATGAAGGCGGGGATGGTGATGCCGAGGTCGAAATAGGTCATCACCATGCCGCCGATGATGCCGACGACGTCGGCGAAGAAGGTGAGCAGAGGCAACGCCACCACAAGGCCAAGCACGCGCGGCAGGACGAGAATTTCGGCGATATTGAGGCCGATGGTCTGCATCGCGTCGGTTTCTTCGTTGACGCGCATGGTGCCGATCTGCGCAGTGAAGGCAGAACCCGAGCGCCCGGCGATGATGATCGCGGTCACGAGGCCGCCCAGCTCGCGCAGAAATCCGACGCCCAGGAAATCGATCGTGTAGATCTGCGCGTCGAAACGCTTCAACTGGTCTGCACCCTGGTAGGCGAGCACGACGCCGAGCAGGAAGGCGAGCATGCCCACGATCGGCAGGGCTGTGAGCCCGGTCTCTTCGATCTGCTGGATGAAGGCGGGAAAGGGCAGTTCGCGGCGCGGCGCGACGACCGCTTCCGACGTCTCCACCGCGATGCGCCCGAGAAAACCCGTCATGTCGTAGCCCTGGCGCAGCACATGCATGGTGCCGCGCCCGATGCGCGCGAGAAACTCTTCGAAGGACAGCGGATGAGGATGCGTGACAGGCGGGGCGATGCACTCGGCCTCCATCTTTTCGAACAGCGTGCGATAGCGCTCGGGAAGTACCGGACCCTGGACGGTGGCGTGTTTTGCTTCGAGGTCTCGCTTGGTGCGAAGGATCAGCCAGGCGCCCGCGCTGTCGAGGAGCTCGACGGCCGATCCGTCGATGACGATCTCGTTTGCTTCGCCGAAGCTCAGGGCCCGCAGCTCCTTGTCGACGCGAGCGGCCTCCGCGACAATCCAGTCCCCGCCCAGAATCAGCCGCGCGCCGCGCCCGCTCCGCTCGAGCCGCAGCGCGGCCGGCGAGGCGATCTTGATTGCCGGTGCGAGGTTCCTCATGGAGGTACGTTAGCACGGGCGGAAAGCGAAACGTCCACCCAGCTGGTGCCGGCTGCTTCGGGCTGACCTGGGACCGCGCGCGTCTCGCGCGCCCTTGTTGCGACCGATGAAAAGCGGGCGAGACGCCCTCGGTCCCAGCACGTCCGTGCTGCGCCCCTACGCCAAAACCCTCTCAATCGTGCAGCGGTAGCTTGCGGCGACCGCGTCGCGGGCGCGGTGGCGGCCGGCGCTCACCAGTTTTTCGCCGCGCCGCCAGACGCAATCGATGGCGGCGCCGGCAAAGATCCAGCTGTCGAGAATTGCGTCGCCGCTTCTCCCGGCCAGCGCGGGATCATTTGCGTCGAGACTGACGAGATCGGCGCTTGCACCTGTGCGAACGCCCGCGATCTCCTGCCCAAGCGCCTGCGCACCACCGGCCAGTGCGCCATCGAACAGCGCGCGCCCGGTCGATTGGCCCTCCGCGCTCGGCCAAAGATTGCGCGCACGCCGCGACAGGCGTTGCGCGTATTCGAGCATCCGCAATTCTTCGGCGGGGGAGATATGCACGTTCGAATCCGTGCCGATTCCGTATCGTCCACCCGCGGTGAGATAATCCTCCGCCGGGAAAACACCGTCCCCGAGATTGGCTTCGGTCACGGGACAGAGACCTGCGACGGCGCCGCTCGCGGCAAAGCGGCTGGTCTCCTGCATGGTCATATGCGTGGCATGTACTAGACACCACGAGCGGCCGACCTGCGCATGATCGAGCAGCCATTCGACGGGGCGCGCGCCGCACCAGGCGACGCAATCCTCCACCTCCTTCGTCTGTTCGGCGGCGTGGATGTGAACAGATCCGCCGTTCGCGAGAGGAAGAATTTCGGCGAGTTCGTCCGGCGCCACCGCGCGCAGGCTGTGCGGCGCCACGCCGAGATTGGCGTCCGGCAATCGCGCAATCGCGCGGCGGCTTGCTTCCACGAGACGCCCAAATGAATCGACATCGCTCAGGAATCGCCGCTGGCCCGCGTTCGGCGGCGCTCCGCCGAAATTCCCATGCGCGTAGAAGACCGGAAGCAGAGTCAGTCCGATGCCCGTCTCCTGCGCCGCCGTGGCGATGTGCGCCGCCGTCTCGCCGATATCCGCATAGGGCACGCCCGAGGGATCGTGGTGCAGATAGTGGAATTCGCCGACGCGTGTGAAGCCGCGCTCCAGCATCTCGACATAGGCGAGCGCCGCAATCGCCTCGACATCGTCCGGCGTGAGCCGGTCGAGGAAGCGGTACATGACTTCGCGCCAGGTCCAGAAATCGTCGTGTGCGGGCCCACGCGTTTCGGCGAGCCCCGCCATGCCGCGCTGGAAGGCGTGACTGTGCACATTGGCGAGGCCGGGAATCGCGATGGCATGACGCTCGTCGCCGGTCCTCGGTTGCGCGTCCGTTTCGACGCGCGCGATACGTCCCTCTCGCATTTCAACGCGCACGCCCCTCGCCCAGCCCCTAGGCAGAAGAGCGCTTTCAAACCAGAGCATCCCCAGTTTCCTTCCCGGTCTTCAGTCAGCGTATCTACCCGTTCGGGCGATGGAAGGCACCAGATTTGCACGCGGAGACGCGGAGGACGCGGAGTAAAAAAGAATCACAAGGAGACAGTGAGGCAGCGAGAAATCACTGCGCGCCTGCGGCGCGGGACTTCGTTCTCACTGCCTCACCGTCTCCCTGTGAAGTCTTCCTCCGCGTCCTCCGCGCCTCTGCGTGCTCCCCTTTAGCTTTCGAGCAGCGCATCGGCACCTCTCCGTGTTGCAAGGACCGAAGAGGGGACATAAGACCGGTGGCGATGCGCTGCGATACGATCTGGCATAATGCGCGGCTGCTGACGCTGGCGCCCGGACGACCTCGCCTCGGCGTGGTCGAACGCGGCGCGATCGCCGCAACGGATGGCCGCCTTGTGTTCGCCGGCGCCATCGACGACGCACCCAGGTTCGACGCTGCGCGGCGAATCGATTGCGGGGGGCGCTGGATCTCACCGGGCCTGATCGATTGCCACACCCATCTCGTGTATGGCGGCGACCGGGCGCGGGAATTCGAGCAAAGGCTCGCGGGCGCGAGCTACGAGGAGATTGCGCGCGCTGGCGGCGGAATTCTTTCCACCGTCAAGGCGACGCGCCAGGCGAGCGAGGATGAGCTGCTCGAATCCGCACTCTCCCGGATCGATCCGCTGATCGCGGAAGGCGTCACGACGATCGAGATCAAATCTGGCTACGGCCTCACATTCGACGATGAACTGAAGCAGCTTTCGGTGGCGAAACGGATCGCGGAGGAACGCCGCATAGACGTCGCGGCGACCTATCTTGCCGCGCACGCGCTGCCGCCCGAAGCGCAAGACAACCACGACGCGTTCGCCGATCATGTGAGCCGGGAATGGATTCCCAGGATCGCTCGTACGGGGTTGGCGGACGCAGTAGACGGCTTCTGCGAAACCATCGCCTTCTCGCCGGAACAGATCGCGCGCGTGTTCGCCGCGGCTGCGGCGCATGGACTGCGCGTGAAACTCCATGCCGATCAGCTCTCCGATCTGGGCAGCGCGGCGCTGGCGGCACGCTTTCATGCACTTTCCGCCGACCATCTCGAATGGAGCAGCGAAGCAGGGATCGCCGCGATGGGCCGCGCGCAGGTGACGGCCGTGCTGCTGCCCGGCGCGTTTTATTTCCTGCGGGAAACCCGGCAGCCGCCGGTGGAACAATTGCGCACGCATCATGTCCCCATCGCCATCGCCACCGACTGCAATCCCGGCACGTCGCCGCTGACCTCGCTGCTGCTCGCAATGAACATGGCGGCGACGCTATTCCGCCTGACGGTCGAGGAGTGCATCGCAGGGGTAACGCGCGAAGCCGCGCGCGCGCTCGGACGGCTCGACACGATCGGCACGCTCCAAGCGGGCAAGCTTTGCGACCTCGCGATCTGGGATATCCAGCAGCCGGCCGAGCTTGTTTATCGCATGGGCTTCAATCCCCTCCATGCTCGGGTGAAGTCCGGCACATGAGCGATCCCTCCTGGCTCGTGCTCTCACGGGGAAGCGCACCTCTCATCGTCTCGATGCCGCATACGGGAAGCGGGATACCGGACGAATTCGCGCCGCGCTTTTTCTCCACGTGGCTCGCGCGCAAGGATGCCGATTGGTGGGTCGAGCGGCTCTACGATTTCGCGGACGCTCTCGGCGCCACGATTTTGCGCACCACGATCTCGCGAAGTGTGATCGACGTAAACCGCGATCCTACCGGGCGCTCGCTCTATCCCGGTCAGGCCACGACGGAGCTCTGCCCCACCACGAGTTTCGATGGAGAGGCGCTCTATCGCGAGGGGCTCGAACCTGACGAGCAGGAGATCGCCCGGCGCCGTGGGCAATTCTTCGAACCCTATCACGCAACGCTCAAGGCCGAGATCGCGCGGCTGAGAGAGATCCATCCGAAGATCGTGCTCTTCGAAGCCCATTCGATCCGCTCGAAAATCCCGCGCCTGTTCGAAGGCGAATTGCCGAATTTCAACCTCGGCACCAATTCCGGCAAGAGCTGCGATCCGATGTTGACGGAGGCGATTGAACGCGCGTGCGATGCACCGCATTTTCCTCCCCCGCGCGCGCAGCGCACGGGGGAGGTGCCCGCGAAGCGGGCGGAGGGGGGAA
>PKWC01000203.1 GCA_003131925.1 Alphaproteobacteria bacterium
CCGCGAATTGTGCGAGGGATTGGCGATGTCGCGTCAGGCGGTGACCAAACATCTGGCGATTCTCGAAGCGGCTAACCTCGTGGTGACGAAGAAAGAGGGCCGCACCAAACTGCACTTCATCAATCCCGTGCCCATCAACGACATCGCCGAACGCTGGATCGGCAAGTTCGAACATCGTCGCCTCAGCGCGCTTTCTGCCCTCAAGGACATTCTCGAAAGGAACTCACGATGAGCAGCAATACCTTCATCTACGTGACCTACATCCGCACAACCTCCGAAAAATTATGGGAGGCGCTGACGAAACCCGAATTCAACCGGCAATACTGGTTCGGCTGCCACCAGGAATCGGACTGGAAGCCCGGCTCGTCGTGGACGTTGAAGATGCCGGACGGGCGCGTCGCCGATGCGGGCGAAGTGCTCGAATGCGATCCGCCGCGGCGCATGGTGCTCAAATGGCGCAACGAATTCCGCCCCGAGCTCAAGGCGGAAGGATTCACGCGCTGCACCTTCGAGATCGAGGAGGCGGACGGCATGGCGAAGCTCACCGTCACGCACCAGGCGGAGCGTCCGAGCGTTTTCATCGACAAAGTGTCGGCCGGCTGGCCGAAAATCCTCTCAAGCCTGAAGAGCCTGCTCGAAACCGGCAAAAGCTTGCCGCGTACCGACCAATGACCGAAGTGACGCCCACACTCCCTTAAGGGGAGGGTAGAAAGAATCAGCGCGTGTTCTCTGTGCCCCTGTTCCGTCTCGCGTCGAGAGCAGTTTTGCACTCCGCCTCAAGAGAGTCGCGTTTGCCCTCGAGGCATTCGCGCTCGTCCCGGTGCGACTTGGCGCTCGGGCAGAGGCGCGCCATGTCGTCGGCGCAGGCGCGGCGAAATCCGCGGGCGCGCGTGCCCCGCATGCCCATGCCCATTGCGCGATGCAGGAGCGGAAGTCCCCCGTGATGCATGCCGAGCAATCCGTGGCCGCCATGATGGGTGCCGCCGCCTTCCTGGGGACCGCAGGCCGCCGCGCCGATGCATGCAACGACAAGGATCGCGGTCACATTCCGCAATGACTGAAGCGCTTTTGTTTGCTGGAGGTGATTCTGCATGGCGCGTGTGCGAATTGCCGATTTCATCGGCGTCGAGCTTATCGCAGACTGCCAATGGAAGGCAGGGTGGGGCGGTTGGTCTATCCGGTCGGCTCTCCCACTCCCAAGTGGAGAAGGAGAGCCGATCCGTCAACCGCCCCTTGTGATACGAAACCGCTTAGCTCGAAGCGTGGAAGCCCTCGCAAAAATTCAGTACAGTCTAGCCTTTGCCGCGCGCGCCATGCGCGATCGGCCTCAGACGTATCGCGCCGGAATTCGCCGCCTCGCGGAAGGTGACGTGCACGCGTCCGCGATGGGCAAGCGCATCGTATCTGCGTGCGACACGGCTTGTGCTCGTTGCAGCAACGCGCAGCGCGGGCACGCCATACGCGCCGGCCAATAGCGTGGCGCGCGGCTCGACGCTGCCGCCATGCGCCCTTATGACAGTTTGTACGAAGGCGAGATCTTCGACCACGCCCTGTTTCAGCTGTCCGACCGTGATGACGGATTTCACGCCCGGCGCATATTCGCCCGGCAATGAAGCGCGCGCCAAGGTGGCGCCCGCGACGTCGATCCAGACCGGCGTTCCGTTCGGTCGCGTGAATTTCACCAGCTCCGCCTGCGCCACGCCCGCGCGTCCCGTCAACGCCGCGCCGGCGCTTCCCAGCGACGTCACAATTTGGCTGATGTAATTGCGCGTCTCGGCCGGCAGCAATTTTCCTCGCGCAAGACTTTCTTCGAGATGTCCCGGCCCGTCATTGTAGGCCGCGAACATCGCGGGATATCCGTATTTGCCGTAGAGCCAGCGCAGATAGGCCGCGCCTGCGGTTATGTTGTCGCGCGGATCGTTGGGATTGGAGCCGAGACCGTATTGCGTGCGCATTTCCCTGTAGGTGCCTGGCATCAGCTGCATGAGGCCCATGGCGCCCGTGCGCGAGGTGATCGGCGTGCTCTGACTCAGCATCGTGCGGCCGCCGCTTTCCATCCGCACGACGGCGCGAATCCAGTCGGCGGGGATACTGAAGCGCCGCGATGCGGAGGAAATCAGCGGTATCCAGCGGTTTACGAGCTGGCTCGGGCTCATGCGCTCTTCCGCAGCGAATGTGGATTGCGGAATCGCGGGCATCTGCGGAACGACCGCATTCCAGGTGGTGTGAATCCATTTGGCGACCGCGACAACCTGCGTCATCGGATTTGTGCGGACGGAGAATTGCTGCACGTGAAGGGCGATGCCTTGCCAGGCGAACAGGATGGCGCCGGCAATTCCGGTCATGAAGGTCAGCTTGGCCGCGCCGTGAAGAACAAGCCGCGCGCCGGCCGACTTGCATGTGGTTCCGAAGGATTTGCCGATCCCGGCGGTGGCGCCGGCGGCGTGAATTTTCGCGGAAAAGAAGCTTGCGCCATGAAGGCGCGTGTCGACATGTTGCAGCGTCACGATCTTGCCCCGTTGGTCTAGATGTAATCTGCGCAATCAAATGATTGTCGCAGAAACCTCCGCCAAGCGCGGCCCAGCCTGCTGCTTGCGGTCACCTGCGCGTTTCCACACCGGTACCGCTTAGATAGACGCATTCCCTCTGAAGTACAAGCGTTTTAATCGCGCAATGGTTCCGAATGTCATTTGATAGCTCCGAAATCGAAGCTTTCGCTACAATGCGATCACCTTTTTTGCTCAGCGGCAGCGGGTGCGTCCATTACATAGCCCGAGCCCCGAATGGTATGGATCAAATCGGCCACGCCCTCACGGTAAAGCTTGGCGCGAAGCCGGCTCATGTTGGTCTCGACGATGTTCGTTTTCGGATCAAAATGAAAATCCCACACGCCTTCGAGAAGCATAGTCCGTGTTACGATGTGTCCGGCATGCCGCATCAGGAATTCCAGCAACATGAATTCCCGCGGCTGCAGGTCGATCGCAACGCCGGTCCGCGTCACCGACCTCTTCAACAGATCCATTTCGACGTCCGCGATACGCAATACAGTCTGGCCCGACGATAGCGGCGGCCGCCGCGTCAGGGCGGTGACGCGCGCGAGCAGCTCCGAAAAGGCAAAAGGCTTGACGAGATAATCGTCCGCGCCTGCGTTCAGCCCCTCGACCCGGTCGTCGATGCCGCCGAGCGCCGTGAGGAACAAGACAGGCGTTTTGACGCCCGTTCCGCGCAGCATCTTGACGAGCGCAAGACCATCCACGCCTGGAAGCATGCGGTCGAGAATGATTGCATCATAGGGTTCACTGCCGGCAAGAAACACGCCGTCGCGGCCCGTCGACGCAAGATCAACGGCGTGGCCGTGCTCTTTCAGTCCGCGCATCACGTAGGTCGCGGTATCGGCATCGTCCTCGACGAGCAGGAATTTCATCCACGAATGCTCAGATGAAGTCGGGAAAAGTCCCGGTCACGGAACACGCCCCGCGACCGCCCCGTGATATCCGGACACTGTGTACAGATAGTAGGCATCTATGGCGATCCCGTTGCGGGTACGCGGGATTTTGCCGGCAAATGCAATCCGGAAAAAATGATCCCGCACCTGGATCATTTCCCGTTCCGGGGCCGGGGTAACGTAAAGCAGTCGGCCTCGCAGCAGCGCAGGCGTCACGTGCGGCGACGACGAGAACCGGCAGCCGCTCGCAAGCTCGACCACAGGCACCGATGGCGCCGCATAAAAAGCAATCCAGCTCGCCGTCGCGTAATTTGTCGTAATGATCGCCCCGACATGTCCGTTCAGCGCCTGCATGGAGATCCTTTCGGCCACAGGCCTGAAGCCGATTGCCGTCATGCGCGCGATCGGATCGCGCCGCCCGAGCGGGAGCACGCCGAAGAACGCCTGCGCGTAGGCTACGGTGAGTATGGCCGCCGCGACCGGAAGAGCCAAAATGCGCGATACCTGGACGACCTTTCCGGAGAGCGTATTCCCGCAAAGGCCCGAAAGGGCCTGGGCCGCCAGTAGCGCCACGGCCGGATAGACAAAGCATGGCCAGTTTCCCTGCACCCGATCATGCAGCGAGTGAAAAGGGAAGTACAATAGAGCCGGCCACACGTTCGCGGCGGCGAAGCCGAGCAGTCGAGCGGGCTTTGCAAGAGGAGAATTTCGCACCAGCCCGAAGGCCGCGAGGACGAGAATGCAGGGCGACGCAAGCGCGATCTGGCCGTCCAGGAATTCCAGCAGGTAAGGTGCATTCGGATGCGAGACTCCAAGGCGCCCGAACTGAAACTGGAATGAAACGAAGCCGTGCGTTGCATTCCAGATGATCGTCGGCGCGAACAGCGCAAGCGCGATCGAAGCGCCTGCATAGGGCCAGATCGTGCGCAGCCACGGACGGCCCGCCGGGGATGCGCACAGCCACAGAGCAAGACTGCAACACAGGAAAAAGCCAGTATATTTCGCGGCGATGGCAATTCCTGCTGCCGCGCCGGCGGCCAGCCACCAACGTCCGTCCTGTGTGGAATCGAGTTTCGCCACTGTCCACAGCAGCAGCGCCGCCGCCGCAATCAGCAGCGCATCGGGTGTCGCTCCCATCGTTTCTGCGGCAATCATGAGCGTGGCGTTGAAGAGCAGACAGGCTGATGCTCCCAGCCTTTCACTTGAGAACCAGACAGCGGCGCTTCGCCATACCGCCCAGCTTGCCACGAGCGAAGCCGTCAGCGGAACAAAACGCACGCCGAATTGGGTGTCGTCGAAAATCAGCGTGCCCGCGCGAATTGCGAGTGCAATCAGCGCCGGGTGCTCGTAATAGCCGAGAGCGAGGTGCTTCGACCACAGCCAGTAGTAGGATTCGTCGAACGAGAGGGGTAGCGATGCGGCAAGGATGAAACGCAGGAGGGTGAGGATCGCGATTGCGAGGAACAGACTGGCCGTCGTGACGTCAGAAATGCGCGACCGATGTGCAATCGATGCATGACCGAGTTCGATCGCGCCGGCGAGGTCGCCCGTGCGCGTGGGCGCTCGGACAACGCCTCGGAGATCACCCGAATAATCGGTGTCGTCGAAACGCCGGACCAATAGCGGACACCCTGCGCTTGCAGCCGGCGCCTCCGGCTGCCCGAACAAACGAAACCCCCAACCCGATCATGCTCGGTCCGACATTGCAGGACGCGTTCACGAATGTTGGGAATTTGTATGGAAATGCGGACAGAGGATATACGCCGCGCAATTCCTTCGCAACGAAGCGTAAAGGCCGCTATGCTCGATAATGCGACGTGCCGCGGAGCGTTCTTTTGCCGATCTCTCGTCTGTTCAGGACAGCAAGCTTCAAACTCGCTGCCGCCTATGTGCTGCTGTTCGGCGCCTCGGTCGCCGTTCTCGCCGCCATCGTCTATCTTACGGCGACCGCTGCGCTGGACCGCCAGGAGCGGACGCGGCTCCACGCCGAGGCAACGGCGCTGCGCGCCGAATACCGCCGTGGCGGATTCGAAAAGCTGATGGAGGAAATTCATTCCCGTCAGCGTGCGGATCTGGTCGGAGGCCTGGACTACACGGTGGTCGCAGCCTCAGGAGTGCGGCAATTCGGCAATATTCCAGCGTTGAAGCTTCAAAGCGGATGGTCGAGAGTGAAAGGTCCTCCCGACGGAGACGAACCCCCCGGTCATCGCGAGCGGCTTCTGGTCTACTCCGTGCAACTATCGCCCGGTTTGTGGCTTCAGGTTGGCGACGACATCGGCAAGGACGTTCTGGTCGGCAAAGCCATCATGGCGACATCCGGCTGGGTACTTCTCGTCATCGTCACGCTTGCGATTGCGGGCGGCATCGTGTTGAGCGCGAGTGTGCTCTCCCGCATAGACGGAATTACGCGAACGGCGGAAGCCATCATAGAGGGTGACATCGGGCGCCGGGTGCCGATGCGGGGTGTCGATGACGACATCGACCGGCTTTCGGCCACGCTCAATCGCATGCTCGACCGGATTTCATCCTTGATGGGCGCGCTGCGCCAGGTGTCGAGACATATCGCCCATGATTTGCGCACGCCGCTCGGACGACTGAGACAGGGACTGGACGAAGCGCGCAGCAATGCAACAACTCTTGACCAATACGAACGCGCAGTCGAGAGCGCCGTCGGAGAGACCGACCAGATTCTGGAAACCTTCGCGGCCCTGTTGCGCATCGCGGAAATCGAGTCGGGAACGCGGCGCGCCGGGTTTCGCGCTGTCGATCTCAGCGCGCTCGCGCTTCAGATCGGCCAGACCTATGTTCCGGCCGCCGAGGATGCAGGCAAGCAGTTGAGTCTCGCGATCGCTCCCGGCGTGACGGTGGACGGCGACCGCGAGCTGCTCGCCCAATTGCTTGTCAATCTCATCGAGAACGCCCTTCGTCACACGCAGGACGCCGCCGGGATTCTGGTCGAGCTCGCGGCCGGACGCGGCGCGCCTGTGCTGGCCGTTTCGGACAACGGGCCGGGGATTCCCGGCGAAGAGCGCGATCGCGTCATCGGAAGGTTCTATCGCCTCGAACGGAGCAGGGCGACAGAAGGAAGTGGACTTGGCCTGAGCCTGGTCGCCGCGGTGGCCGATCTCCATCGCGCGGAACTCGTTTTTGCCGACCGGGCGCCCGGCCTCGCAGTGAGCATCGTCTTTTCGGAACGGGCGGGAACCGCGCGGCCCTTGACGGAAATGCGGGCCGCTGCATCGCGTCGCGTCCCCATGCTTGCAAGCCTTGCGTCGTTGCTCGGATCCGGCCGTCCCGCCGCGACGGCCGGCGAGAAGCCGGGAGTTTGAGTGTGCCGCTCGCCAACACCTCCGCACGCTACGGGGGCGTTGCGATGACCCTTCATTGGCTGATCGCGGGCGCGCTGATCGTCAATATCGGGCTCGGTCTCTATATGTCGGAAGTGCTGTCCGATGGCGATGTTTCGCGCCTCGCGATTCTTCAGCTGCACAAATCCGTGGGCCTGACCGTGCTCCTGCTGAGCGTGGCGCGATTGTCATGGCGTCTCGTCAATCCGGTTCCACCACTTCCCGAATCGATGCCGCCAGCCCTCAGGATTGCGGCGCGCGCATCCCATGTCTTTCTCTATTTTCTGATCGTTGCGATCCCCCTGACGGGATGGGCGCTCGTCTCCTCGTCGCGGACCGCTGCGCCGACCTTCTACTTCGGCATTTTCCACTGGCCGACTATTTCGTTTCTGGCCCAGTTGCCGCGGGCGGAGAAAATTCCGCTGCACCGCGGCTTCGGTTTCGTGCACGTCACGCTTGCCTGGTCGGCGATCGCGCTTGTGCCGTTACATGTCTTCGGCGCCCTGTATCATCATTGGCGCGGCGACGACGTGCTGCGGCGCATGCTGCCGGGGACCGGGATTGCGGGATAGATCCAGAGATGCGCACTGCAACGGGATCGGATGGGGCCGTTGCCTCGATCCGACGCTGTTCAGGTTCGCGCTGGCAGCTCTAGTCCTTTTTGTATTGGGGGGGCTGCCGGCGATCGCACAGACCGATGAGATCCAGGTCTACAACGCCGAGATCGCCGCACCGGGCATGTTCAATCTCACGCTTCACGACAATTACACGCCGGACGGGCGCACGGTGCCGGCGTTCCCGGGCGGCCTGGTGCCGAACCACACGCTGAACGGCGTGCCCGAATGGGCGTATGGCGTGACCGACTGGTTCGAGGCCGGTCTCTACATGCCGCTCTATTCCATCTCGAGCAACGAAGGCGCTGTGTTGAACGGATTTAAATTGCGCGCGCTGTTCGTATCGCCGGATGCGGCCGACCGCAGCTTCTTCTACGGCATCAATTTCGAATTCAGCTACAATGCGAGGCATTGGGATCCCAACCGCTACACCTCCGAAATCCGCCCGATCCTGGGCTGGCGCTTCGGACCGGTTGATCTCATTTTCAATCCGATCCTCGACAATTCGTATCAGGGCGTGTCGCGTCTGGATTTCGCACCGGCGACGCGGCTGGCTTACAATTTTTCGAAAGAATGGGCGGTGGCAGCGGAGGAGTATGACGATTTCGGACCATTGCGCGGATTTCTTCCTGTCAGTCAGCAGAGCCATCAGCTATTCGCCGTCGCGGACTGGAGCGGAGAAGCTCTCAGCGTTGAGGGCGGCATCGGCTTCGGCCTCACCTCCGCCACCGATCACATGGTGCTGAAACTCATCCTTTCGAAAGATCTCAATTAAAGAAGGAAAGATTTAGCGCAGAGGACGCGGAGGATGCGCAGAGGGCGCAGAGGACAGGGATGCGCGCCGAAGGCGCGCGATTCCTTCTTCCCCCGCGTCCACCGCGCATCCTCTGCGTCCTGCGCGCTAGAATCTTTTTGCTTTTAGCAGGCTGTTGAAGAAGTCACCGCTCGTCACTAATCGCGCTACGGCGTCGCTCCACTAGCGCTTCCGCCGCGCGAGCGAATCCGCCACCACCCAGGCGCAGCCGGTCAGAGCGAGATTCAGGGCGTTCTCGGTCCAGTTAAAATATATGGAGTGATCGGCCAGGAGCGTCGGCACGTGCACCAGCGGGGTGAAAGACGCGTACATGACGGTCAGAAGGATCGCGGCGAGGCGGGCCTGCACGCCCGTCAGGATCGCGACGCCCGCCGCGATGTGGCCAATCCCGGTCGCATATGCCCAGAACACCTGGCCAGGCGGCAGCCATGTGGGGACCAGCGGAACGGTCAAGTTCATGTAGAAAAAATGCGCTCCGCCGAACAACACCGCGCAAACCCCGAACGTCACTTGGCCTACGCGCGTGAGCCGTGCGGCCAGGGCCGCATCGATCCTGGCGTTGGCGGCGTAGACGATCAGGCCGGCCGCCGCGATCGCGAGCTGCTCGGCGGTGCCGCTATAGGCGCCGAACTCGGCGGGATGGCGGAGCACCACGCGGCCGCCCATCAACAGGACGACAATGAGCGCGTAGTAAGCAGTGAGCGCCGCGGCGCCCCAGGCCGCGGTCCGGCGCCACTCGACGGCCGCGCCGGCGATGAACATGAACGCGGCGGCGGCATAGGCGAGCGCGGTGCGGTCGGGAAAATCCTTGGGCACCGGCTGCCCCGAGTCGAAGTTTCCCCATGCCAGGCAGACCATGCCCAACGCCATCACGCCCAGGCCGTAGACGCGCCAGCCGAATTCCATCGTCGTTTTTTCTGCGGTCATGTACATTTCCCCCTTCAATTGCGAACGTGCGGGCAGAGCGACGATCAGGCCGAACAATACCATGGCCGCCATGTTCTCGGCGAAGCTCAGCGTGTCACGGTTTTGTGAGTCGGTAAGGCTGGCGGGAGAAAATCCCGCGACGGGATCCGCTGCTAAAGCGCGTTTCGGTCGGAATAAAAATCACCACCCCCGAAATGTCATTCCCACGTTGGCGCTAGGACATCTACACGCCCTCAAAATTTCGTCATGGCCGGGCTTGNNCCCGGCGATGACGAATCTTGAGGTAATTCGTGATGTGTAGATACCCTAGCGCTTCGGCGGGAATGACATGTTTTGGTTTTGTATGTGCGGAATATGCTCCGGCATGGACATTTCATCGCAAATCGCCCCGGGGTCGTGCTAGAATTCCTCCACTTGGTGCCGAGTGCCCGAAAAGTGAGAACAACATGAAATCCGATCCATCGCTCTCAGCCTGCCTGTTGAAATCTTCGCTCCTTGCGATCGGTACGGCCGCTTGCGCCCTGGCGCTGGCGGGCCCAGCCTTGGCAAGAATCGTTACGATCGATCCGCCGAATTCGATCGCCACCTATGCGTGGTCGCTCAACGACAAGGGCGAAATGACCGGCTTTTATTTCGACGGAAGCGACGGCACTACAAAGGGCTTTGTGCGCAAGCCGGACGGCATCATCACCACCTTTCAGCATCCCACATCAAAAGTGACGGCCGCTTATGGCATCGACACCAGGGGGCGCGCTGCAGGATATTGGAGCACCGATGACGGGAATTTTCCGGGATTTGTCCGCACACGGAAAGGAACCTTGAAGCCGTTCAGCGTGAGCGAGGCCGTCACCGGCACTTTTCCGGTGAGCATGAACGCCAACAGCTCCATCGCCGGGGAGTATTACGATACCTATGACGTGCCTCACGGATTCCTGAGAACCGCTGACGGAACAATCGCCACCTTCGACGTTTCGGGCGACACCTACGGCACCTTCCCGACCGGGATAAACGCCGGAAACTCGATCGCGGGTCACTACGGGGACAGCAGCGGATTCAATCACGGGTTCCTGCGCACACAGGACGGCGCGATAACGGCCTTCGATGGTGCCAGAAAAGCCAGCGAAACCTTTGCCATGGGGATCAATACCGCGGGAACGATCGCCGGTTATTTTCAGGACTCGAGCGGCGTCACGCATGGATTTGAGCGGGCTTCCGACGGCACGATTTTGAGATTCGATCCGAAGGGCTCGACCGGAACCTTTGCCGAAAGCATCAACGACAATGGCGACATCGCGGGCTATTACGAGGACAGCGGCGGCCTCGCGCACGGCTTTGTACGGTCGAGCGACGGAAGCTTTGCCTCATTCGACCCGCAAGGCTCGACAGGAACCTTCGCCAACTACATCAACGGCAACGGCCATGTCGTTGGCTTTTATACCGATGCAAGTGGCAACTATCACGGCTTCCTGCGCGTCCCGTAAGGCAGGTCACGGCAATACGGGGACCGTTCCGATTGGATGAAATCGCGACCCCACATTGTCATTCTCGCGAAAGCGGGAACCCAGCCAGCGCCCGTCTGCGCGCTGAATGAACGTTTTGCCGCTCGCCCCTGGGTTCCCGCTTTCGCGGGAATGNNGGCTGCCCGGAGCCAGGCGCGGCCGTGCACGAACCGGCCCGTATGGGCGCCGGTCGGTTTGCCGTCCTTGAAAGCGAAGGCGCCATTCACGAGCACATCCTCCACGCCCACGGCCAGCTGATGAGGATGCGCGTACGTCGCGCGATCCACGATCGTGTTGGGATCGAACACGACGATGTCGGCGTAATAACCCGCTTCGAGTAATCCGCGATCGGACAGCGACAGGTTCTGCGCCGGAAAACCCGACAGCCGCCGCACCGCTTCTTGCAGCGTCAGATCGTGGTTCTCACGCACATACTTGCCCAGAAGGCGCGCGAAATTCCCGTAGGCGCGAGGGTGCGGATTGGAGAGCAGGAACACGCCTTCCGGCGCGGGCGCCGCCTCGTCGGAAGCAAAGCTCATCCACGGCAACGCAACTTCGCGCCTTATATTGTCTTCGCTCATCAGGAAATAGGCGACGCCGACCCGCGTGCCGTCTTCGATCACGAGATCGATCGCAGTGTCCTCGGGGCTTTCGTGCCGCGCCTTCGCGACCTCGGCGAGTGTTTTGCCGGTGAGCGGCTTCAGCTTCGGATTCTTGAATGCCAGAAGCAGCGTGCCCTCCGGCCCCGCGCCGGCATAGAGATTCTCCCAGGTCTTGGGATGTGGATCGCGCATCTCCGTTTTCACCTTCGCGCGAATGGCCGGATCCTTCAGCCGCGCGATCCACTTCTCCAGCCCGCCATCCTGCACCCAGGACGGCATCGCCGCATCCAGGCCCGTTGCTCCTGCGGTGTAAGTGTACATGTCGGCGGTGATGCGCACGCCGCGCGTGCGCGCGGCCTCGATCATGCTCACGATCCTGTCGAGCTTCGGCCAGTTGGAGCGTCCGGCCTGCTTGAAGTGATAGATTTCGGCGGGCGCGCCCGAGGCCTGCGCGATATCAATGCTTTCCTGCACCGCCTGTTCCAGCCGGTCGCCCTCGCTGCGGACATGGGCGATGTACATACCGCCGCAGCGCGCCGACACTTTCGCTAATTCTATGAGCTCCGGTGTTTTCGCGTAGGTGTTGGGCGAATAGATGAGCGCATCGGTGAGGCCGAGCGCGCCTTCCTCCATCGCTTGTTTGACGAGACCTTCCATCGCCTCGAGCTGCTGGGGAGAGGGCTGGATATCGGCCTCGCCGAGCAGATTGGTGCGCACTGTGCCCGCGCCGACGAACGAGGTGACATTGGGCGAGATTCCCTTCTTCTGCAGCATGTCGAGATAGCCGCCGAGCGTCGTCCAAGTGATTTCGTATTTGATGTCGCTCTGGCGCGCCTCGCCCAAGCGCTTCATTTCGGGCGTGAGCGGCCCCATTGAGTCCTCGCCCAGCACCTCCAGCGTTACGCCCTGCGCGAGATCGGACAGGCCCCGACCGTCGGCGATCAGGCTCTCCTCGGGATGCGCCAGCATGTTGATGAAGCCCGGCGACACCGCCTTGCCGCGCGCATCGATCTCCGTCCGGCCGCTTCCCGCAAGATGCGGCGCGATCACCACGATGCGATCGCCCCTCACCGCGATGTCGGCGACATACGGTGTCCCGCCCGAACCGTCGTAGATCGTCCCGCCGCGAATGACGACATCGTAGAGCGGCGCCGTGGCCGCGCAGTCCGCCGCCGCAAGCACAAGGATAAAAACAACGGCAAAAAAACGAACCATGGAGCCCCCCAAGCGCACGCGCGTAGCTCTAGGATAACACAGCCCGAGCGACCCCTCACCCNNTCTCCCACAGGGGGAGAGGGGACTCCACGCGCTTGTTTTCCGGCATTGATGCAGCACCCCGAATTCCCCTCTCCCCTTGTGGGAGAGGGATGCAGATACGTGCAATGATTTCTGGTCCGGCGCGGGTGAGGGGTCTTCGGCCTCTCTTGACGCCGGCATGGACTTCGCAGATGCCATCGCCGCTCTCGAGGATCTGAATCGGGTCGAGGAGTAAGAAATGCCTAAAAGCGATTACACAGCTTTTTCCGCACTCGATCCTTTCTTCGACGTGGTCATGGAGGGCCTCTCGAAATTCGCGGATGGCGAGCACTATTTCGACACCCTCGCCGACGACGTTCTATTCGAGTTCCTCTATGAATTTCCCGGCTGGCCTCGGGTAACGCGCGGCCGCGACAATGTCATGGCGCTCTATTCCGGGTACGGCCGAAACATCCGGCTCGATCGAAGCGACTCCCTGATCGTGCATCCTTCCGGCGAGGGCCGGGTCGTAACGCTCGAATACGAAGTGCATGGGAAGGTGCTCGCCACCGGCGTGGCTTACGACAACCGGTTCGTCTCGATCGCTGCGATCGAAAACCGCAAGATCGTGCGCTGGCGGGATTACATGGACTCGCTGGCTGCATGGACAGCGTTGAACAAGTCCGCCTGACCCGATACTACGATAAACGCTGCCGCTTCCCGCGACCGGGCGCTCGCGCCGCGGTCGGGCCGGATCACGCAACCGCCGTTTTCTCGTGCCACATACGTTCATCCACGCCGCGGATGAGAAGGTAAAGTGCGAACACAAGCATGCCGATGAGCATCGGCATCAGGAAAAAATCGGACGCATAGGCCGGTGCGAGGATGAGCACGAACATGCCGGTGACGAAGCAGAGGCCCGCGAGCGCCATCAGCGCGCCCAGCCATTTCGGCAGATAACCCGAAACAAACGTCAGCCGCCCGAGAATGAGCCACGCGACGCCATAAAACAGCGTCGGCACGATTCCGCTGCTGCTGTAGAGCTTGAGCGACAGAACCGAAAGCGCGTTCAATTGGTCGGGCGAAAACGCCTTCAGGTAGTTGGCGCCGCTCAGGATCGGCAACGCTGCAAAGTAAAAGGACTCCGCCGCCGCAAACGCCGCCGTCGCGACGATCCGCAGGAGCAGCGCAACGAGAGCCAGCTCGCGGCCGGCGGGCCTCAGGAGCAGATAGAGAAGCGCCGTCAATGCGGCGTCGCACAACCCTTCCACCACATACCCGCCATAGCCGAACCGGAACAGCGACTGAAGCTGGATGATGTTCTTCGCCGTGGCAGCGGCGTCGCCCGCGACCAGCATTTTCGCTGGAACATAGCCTTCGCCAAAGCTGCCGAACACGAGCGAAATCAGTAGCAGAATGCCTATCCATCGTGCCAGCGTCTGTGGCGGCCAGGGTTTCGTCACGTCCGCACCTTCCTTTTGGAGCAGGATTTTCTTTTAAGCCCTCATGCTGAGCTTGTCGAAGCACTGGCCGCATGGACGGCGTTGAAAAAGTCCGCGGGCTGACGGTGATCCGCTCCGCGGATGGAGGGGTCGAAGTGGACATGCGTGTGCTCACGCCTGCCGCACAAGAAGCGGGCTGTGCGCGGCGATGGCTTCGAAATCGTGGTCCGTGGTCAGCATGGTCAGACGATGCCGGATACACAATTGCGCAAGGAGCGCGTCGATCGTTCCGATCTGAATGCCTGCGCGGCGGCAGAAATTGCGCAGGGGTCGCCGCCTCAACGTGATCGGACCGGCCCGGTACGAGCAGCGGCAACGCGGAGAACCGATCCACAATCTGTATCCTGGCCTTGGGGCCCGCAAAACCCTGAAGCAATTCCTGCAGAACGAGCCCGGTGGAGAAAACGGCTTCTCCGCTTTCGAGGCAGCCGATCAATCGACGCGCCTCTGGCGCCGGCCCGGGCGCGCCGCGCCGCAAGACGAGGGACCACACGCTTGTATCGACAAAAAGGCTCACTTCCGTGAGCGCTCGCGCTTGTAGTCGAAGCTTTCATCGCATTCGAGCTTGCCCATCAGCTCGAGCAGACGCTTCTGCCTGCGCCGGGCGATGAACTCGTGAAGCGCCTTAGTCACCGCCGCTTTTTTCGTGCGCTCGCCGCTCACTTCGAGGGCACGCTCGACCAGTTCGGGATCGAGAGCAAGATTTGTCGCCATGTGTGATCCTCCACACATAAAGCTACACAAGGAAGCGGGCCCGGCCAATGGGCAGGACGTTCGCCTCCGCCCTTGCATCCGGCCTCGATCTCGCGCCCGTTGATTGGATTGAATGATGATTCGGAGTCTGACCCCGAAACACGAGCTTCGCACAAGCGCAATTTCCAACCGAGCAACAAGCGCAGCAGCATTGCCCCAAAGATGTCGTAGTCTGGTTGAACTTGCCGACCGGCATCTATCGCCTCAAGGGCGAGCGCTGGTACGGCAGGACGAAGAGCGGGGCATACGTTTGCGAGAAGGAGGCGGATCAGGCTGGTGATCGTGGGACGCGGAATGGGCAGTAGTAGTTTGGCATTTAGCAGAGTTTCTTGGCCCCGCCTGTTTCTTGGTGTCGCGGTAGCGACCATTCTTGCCACTTGCACAGCAAAGCACGAAGTCACGAGCATATTCGGGGTGGCGATGGGCGACCCACTTTCGTCGCTAAGTAAGCTCAAGCTCGAAAAGAGCGCTCCGCTGTCAAGCTGGTACGCCTTTGAGCCCACCGTGCCGAATAGTGCCTTCTCCCAATGCGAAGCGTTTGTGACCTCCAAGCGCGGGGTTTGTGGGATTTATGCCGAGTCAACGGACGCCAATGATAGCGGAAGGTCCATCGGTGCCGATGAATTTCGAGTATTGTTGAACGCTATGACGGAGAAGTACGGAAAGCCTATCGTCGGCTCGAACGGGTTTTCAGGAGAGTTCGCCAGAAACAACTATTCATGGAACAAAGTAAGGCGCTCCAATGTCCCTCCACCTAATACCGTGGCTGGTATCGCGTTGGCCTATGATCCTGATGCGAAATTGCCCAACATGATAAGCAGTATTTTGCTTAGTTATTTTCCTAGCGACGAGGCGACGGAGGTTTCATACGTCTTTGTGAACTGGAACGATTGCGTAAAAGATGCTCAATCGGCCGGTCTATGATCGTGAGCGATCCAAGAGAAAGATGGACTGACCAATACCTCGGCGCTGATTTGAGTCGCCTTTACCAAAACATGATCGGTGGCAGATGAGAATGCGTTATCAATGGACAATTACCTAACACGCCTTAGGAAGAAACACCCGATATTAGCAGTGCTAGTCGGCGCTATGGTGGCTGGCGCGGCTTTGCTGACTTGGGTTGTTAGCCTTGGAAACAATATTGCGACTGTGTGCGAATGTCCAAGGCTGAACTCCTGATTTATTGCCGGGAGATATATCAACGTGAAGGCATCAAGGCGTTTGCGTTCGATGCGCTGCTCAATCACCGATCACTCTATCGGGCTCTCTACAAGCAGGGTCTTACCCAAGGGAAATTGATCGACGAGCTTGGGCTGTCCGAGGAATACGCAACGTTTAAAGATGCCCAACCGCTTATTCGCGCGGGTGGGGTAACAAGACGTTGGACATGGGCGCGCATCGTTGAGACGGCGAAGGCAGTCACAGCAAGGGAAGGGTTCTTGCCACCGGGTGGGTGGTTTCAAGCCGTTAGGCGCGGACATGATTCGTTTTCCATGGATGAATTATTTCCAGCGCCGCTTGGCGCGGCTGCCAACGTCATCGTTTTGGGAATCCGACGGCAATACCCACAACATTATCGGTTGGCGCAAACATTGGAAATTTTAGATAGTCATCGACAACGGCTATGCCGTTTTTGGAAAGCACGGCCGAAACCTTAGGCATTGCGGGTGGAATTGCGTCGGAATGCGTAATGAAATGCACACCGATCATGGGTGTTCCGCCGACAGGCTGGAACCATCCCGGACCCGTACTTACCGGATTCCAGCCAGCCGTGCGGAAGATTTCGAAAAGGCGCTGCGCGTAGCGGTGCCCTTCGGGAGTTCCTCCCGTGTAGTCAACCACGGCATACGATTGCGGCCCCATTGCCTTCAAGGCGGCTTCAATCTGTCTCGCGTTTTCTTTACTGATCGATCGATCTTGCGGACCAAAATTGTTGATTATCTCATTACGCCCACCACTCATGCCGGGAGCCACGATGTTCCCATTGCCAGTTACGTTTCCAACGGAATTGCTGGACGACGGCGGAGGATTGTGGGTGGTTCCCGGAGGGTTGTCGCGGACGCCAACATCAGAGGACGGCGACGGACGCTCGCACAGCCTAACCCAGCCAAGGGGAACCTGTCCGCTCTGGGACAACAGCGGACAATAATGTCGCTCCTCTGGCCGTCGATACAGAATATCGCGACAAGCATTTGCCCTACCACTCTTTGCCGCATGCGCGCGCAAACGCCGCGAAATCAGGATCGGCAAGTTCAATGCCTTCGCAGAGGGCGCGCAGACTCATTGCCGCGCCGCGTCCATGTGCCGTCGTGCCGGTCACCAGCCATTCGGGATCGGCCGGATCTCACATGGAGCGAAGCGCAGTTCAACACATGCCGGAAGCACGGCGCATGGATGGGTCCGCCCTTGCATCCCGTCCCGATCTCGCGCCTGCTAAGAAAGGCGCAGGCCAGGGCGCGTTCATGACGACACTGGAAGAGACGGCCGCTTCGCGGCGGGGCTTGCGCGCGCGCACGTTCTTTGGCGAGCCGCTCGGGCTTGCCTATCTCGCCTTCACCGAAGCGTGGGAGCGGTTTTCCTATTACGGCATGACGGCGCTGCTCGTGCTTTACATGAGCCAGGCGCTGTTTCTTCCCGGCCATGTCGAGCATGTCGCGGGCTTTGCCGCGTTCCGCTCCGCGCTCGAAGCGGTGTTCGGAAAGATGAGCACGCTCGCGCTCGCCTCCCAGGTGTACGGCCTCTACACCGGCTTCGTCTATTTCACCCCGGTGTTCGGCGGGCTCATCGCGGACCGCTTCATCGGCAGGCGGTGCGCGGTGGTGCTGGGCGCCGTGCTGATGAGCGGTGGCCAGATAGCGATGGCATTCGACTCTTCGTTCCTTGTCGCGCTGGCGCTCCTGGTCATCGGCTGCGGTCTTCTGAAGGGCAACATTTCGGTCCAGGTGGGCGCGCTCTATGCGCCGGACGACAGCGCCGGCCGCACGCGTGGCTTCTCGATCTTCTCGATGGGCATCAATGTCGGCGCGACGGCCGGGCCGCTGGTGTGCGGCCTGCTCGCGCAACTCTATGGCTGGCATGCGGGCTTCGGCCTCGCCGGCGTCTTGATGCTGATCGGGCTTGCGACCTATATCGCGGGCTACCGCACGCTCACTGAAACCACGCCGTCCGCCAACCGCGCGCACCCGGAAGCGAAGATGGATGCGCGGTCGTGGCGCATCGTGGCCGCGCTCCTTCTGGTGATGGCGCTGACGATTTTCGAGTCCGTCGCCTTTTACCAGAATTCGAATATCGGCCTCGTCTGGATCAGCTTCCATGTCGACCTCGGCTTCTTCGGGCTGCAGATTCCCGTCGCCTGGTTCAATTCCATCAATTCCTTCGTCAGCATCGTCTCCGTGCCCGTGCTGATCGCGCTCTGGAAGTGGCAGGCCAGGCGGGGCGGCGAACCTGGCGATATGACGAAAATCGCCGCCGGCGCGGCGATTGCCAGCCTGGCGAATTTGCTGCTTGTGATCGGCTGCGCGGCGTTCGTGCGCGTGCCGGTGCTGTTTCCGATCTTCTACAACGCGCTGCTCGGCGTGGCCTTTCTCTATTACTGGCCAATTTTGCTGGCGCTGGTTTCCCGCGCGGCCCCGCCCGCTATCAAGGCCACCATGATGGGCGTGGCCTTCCTCACGCTGTTCATCTCCAACATCACGCTTGGAAGACTAGGCGCGCTCTACGAGGTGATCGGCCCCACATGGTTCTGGGCGCTACATGCCGCCATCGCTGCCACCGGCGCCGTGCTTGCCCTCGTTCTCGCCAAACCCCTCACGCGAATGCTCGCCCCCCGCTGATACATTTCCTCCCCCAACGTGGGGGAGGTGGCCCGAAGTGCCCGAGGGGGGCGTGACTGCACGCGACGTCCCCCTCCGCCTCGCTGCGCTCGGCACCTCCCCCACGNNGATGGGGGAGGAAAGGGAAATCGGGGGACAGGAGCAATGTTCCTCGCATGTCGCCCCCCGCGCGAATCGCCATGGAGTCAGTGTGTGTTCATGAGCCTGTTGTAGATCGCCACGAACACTCCGTAGAAAAGGGAGAAGCCAGCGCCCACCAGCAGCATGGTCCCTGCTACGCGCAGATAATCAGGGTCGTAAAGCGATTGCATTCCGTAGAGCACGAGTCTCACGGCGGTGAAGATTGCGATCAATCCGGCGAACACCAGAAGCACTTTCAGAAACTCGATGACCATAATTCGCAGCATGCATCGCCTCGAATCATCTGTCCGTCGTTACCACGAACGAGAAGTCCCATTACCCGGAAATCTCACGATCAACCTAGCACACTCGCCCCGTGGTCAAGGACACCCTGATGGGCGTGGCCTGCTGCCTTTTACTGTCGGAGACCGGCGGCCTTTTTAACGCNNGGAGGATGCGCAGGGGACGCAGAGAAATTGGTTGCGCGCATTCGCGCGCCATATTTCTTCCCCCGCGTCCCCCGCGCATCCTCTGCGCACTCTGCGTTAAAACCTTTCTTTTCACACATGATGATGCACCAGCTCCGTGCGGGTGATGCGTTTTTCCAGCGTGCGGAGGAGGACGTAAAAGGCGGGGGTGAGGAAGAGGCCGAAGAAAGTCACGCCGAGCATTCCGAAGA
>PKWC01000011.1 GCA_003131925.1 Alphaproteobacteria bacterium
ACACCGAAGGACATGGCCTCTAACCGCCGGCTCGATTGCGCGATGGCCTCGACATTGGCCATGCCGAGCGCTGTCTCGATCAACACCTCGAAGCCGATCCGCTTTTCGCGTTTCTTCGCAGCTTCGATCTGGGTCACCAGCATGTCCACCGCATAGACATCCGCCGCAACACCAGCCTTGGGGATCAAGATCATGTCCAGGCGCGGACAGGCCTCGACGATATCGNNAGTGCGTGTCGAGCCCGTTGATGCGGACCATCATGGTCTTTGTACCCCAGTTGATATCGTTGAGGCCGGCAATAATGTTCTTGCGGGCCTGCTCCTTGTCGTCGGGAGCGACAGCGTCCTCGACATCGAGAAAAATAATGTCGGCGGCTGACTGAGCCGCCTTTTCGAACAATCCCGGATTAGAGCCCGGAACCGCGAGTTCGGAGCGATGCAGACGCGGCGTTGCCTGTTCGATGATCGTGAAGCTCATGCCCTTGTTCCTCTCTGTTGCACCGTTGATGTTCTGGCCTGTTTAGCCGGTGGCGCCAAGACCGCTAGCGATACAATTGATCGACAGCAACAGGTTCGATTTATAGGCCTCCATCGCCGCTTCGGTATAGCAGGCCCGGAAACGGCGCAAGAGTTCGACCTGGTCGCGATTAACCTGGTTGATCGTCGGCAGACGATGCGCGAGACGGGCGCGATAGGCTGGGAATCTTTCGCCGATCTCGCGCTCCCGGCTGATCCGCAGGATCATCTCGCAGGTCAGGCTGAACTCCTGCTCGATCAGCGCGAAGATTTCGTCGCGCTTGGCCGCGTCGGCAACGAGGCTCGCATATTCGCGCGCGATTTTCAGATCGACGAGGCACAGGGTTTTTTCAACTTCACCGATAATCAGCCGAAAGAGCCGCGACTCGGTGAACATGCGCCGCAAAAGCGCCTCTCCGCGCTCCTTGCGCACCGCAAGGAAACTGGCAATGCCACTCCCAACGCCATACCAGCCGGTGACGNNACGGCGGGCCGGCCGCGACCCGATGTTGAGCAGCGAGATTTCCTCGAGAGGACTTGCCGCCTGAAAATACGTTAAGAGATCCGGGTGGGAAATAAAGGCTGCATAAGCCGCATAGGCGGCGCCCGAAAGCGCCTCCATCGCTTCATCGAATTCAGCCCTTGGCACCAGCGCTTGCTCCTGCTCCGAGGTGAGGGCGTGCTGAAGCACGGCGCTCCCGAGGACTTCCATCTGATAGAGAGCGGTACCGCGATTGGCGTATTTGAATGAGACGACTTCGCCTTGTTCGGTCACCCGGAAGCGCCCATTGATCGAGCCTGCGGGCTGTGCCGCAACCGCCTGCGCGGCGGGGACGCCGCCGCGGCTGACCGAGCCGCCCCGGCCATGGAAAAACGCGATCGGAATGCCGCTTTCGCTGCCGGTCTTGGTCAGCCGGGTCTGCGCCTTCGCCAATTCCCAATTCGAGGAGAGAAATCCGCCATCCTTGTTGGAGTCCGAATAGCCGATCATCACTTCCTGCACACCGCCTTGGGCGCGGGCGCTGCGGCGGACGACCGGCATCGACAAAAGTTCGCGCATGATGCCGGGAGCAGCACGCAAATCGGCGATCGTCTCGAACAATGGCACGATCGGCAAGGTGCAGGTCTCGACACCCGCCGCGTCGAGAAAGAGACCCGCGTGCTTGGCGAGGAGATAGGCGCCAAGCACGTCAGCCACCGAGCGTGTCATGCTGAGAATGAAACAGCCGAAGGCTTCCCGGTCGAATTCCTTGGCTTTGTCGCTGGCGAGCTCGAACATGCCAAGCGTCTCTAGCGCCTCGGGCGGCAGCTCCAGCCGCGCGCGCGTCGCCGGGAACGGCCGGGCAAGCTCGGCGATAATCCATTTTTTCCACGCTGCCGATGCGGGGTCGGGCGGGGTGCCGCCGTTCTGGCCAGCACTTGCCTGCCAAAGTGCCTGCAACGTTTGGGTCAGACGCGTGGTGTTCTCGCGCAGATCGAGCCTGACCGTGCGAAAGCGGAAGATCTCAACCGACCAGCGGACTGGCCGCACGAGGTCTTTCGCGAGATCGTCAGCGCCGCCGTCGATGAGCGCATCTTCAAGAGTCCGGAGGTCGGCGAGAAGCTCGTCAGCATTGGCGTAGCCGGCAGCGCCGAAGGCATGGCCGCCTTCGATACGCGCGACGGCAAGCTGCAGCTTGCGTAGCATGCAGAAGAGGAATTGCCGGTAAGGTTCGCCAGAATTGCGCTGCGCTATTCGCGTACATTCAGGATGAGCGAGGGCATTCGCGAGCGCCTCTTTGAACGCCGGCGAGAGAGGCATAGCGCGCTCGGCAATCGACATGCTTTGCAACAGCGAAGAAAGATGCTGCTCATAATGGCGCAGGCTCGCCAAGGCATTTTGCTTGAGCGCACGGCGGGTGACGTCATTCGTAACAAAAGGATTGCCGTCGCGATCGCCGCCAATCCATGAGCCAAATTGGAAAAATGGCGTAAGTGCGGAGTGCTCACCCGGATAGAATTGATCGAGCGCGCGATCAAGCTTCTTCAAAAGATCAGGAACGCCATCGAACAGCGTCTCGTGGAAAAAATGCAGGCCCCAGGCGACTTCCTGATCGACCGATGGTTTCTCCAGGCGCAGTTCCCCAGTCATCCAAAGCAGCGCGATCTCGTCACGCAATTTGTCGATGATGCCCGCGCGTTCCCGCGCCGTCCATCGCGGTTGTTCCATCTCGACCAGCAGCCGGTAGATGCGGCGGTGCTTTTCAAGGACAGTCACCCGCTTTGCTTCGGTGGGATGTGCGGTGATGACCGGCCGGATGCGTGTCGAAGCGAACAGGTCACGCAGGTCTTGCGCAGCGGCACCCTGGTTTGCCGCCTCGGCGATGAAACTGGCGAATGTACCCTGCACCGCAGTTTCGCCGCGCACGCGCTCGGTTTGGCGGCGCAGCCTCATCGCGGTATGCTGTTCGACGATCGCAAGCAGCTGGAACCAAATTCCGTGGGCCTGGAAAACACGGGCGAGCAGTTCCAGCGCGAAATCCCCGGGCTCGGATTTTCCCCGCAGGACCGCCGCGACCTCTGGATGTTGGCGGTGCACCACATTCGCCAGCAATTCGAACAATATGTCCGCGGTTTCCTCGCCGTCGAGCGCTGCCTGAATGCTTCCAGGCGCATTGCCGGTCTCAACCCCCTGCCGGCCGGCTCTAAACTCCTTCATGCCTTGCCCCCGCGGCTGCCGGACACCAGGATTTCGATTTTGTCCAAGACGTTGACGCTCAACCGTAAACTGAGCAGTTGCGTTCGCAGAATTGTTTTGGCAGCGAGCGAGCCGGCGCGCTGCAATGCCTTAAAGAGCCAAAACCTTGGCCATGGTAGACCCGAGTTCACTCGGGCTCGGCGCCACCGTGAGGCCGTAGGATTTCATGATTTCTGATTTTTCCGCGGCACTATCGCCGCTTGCCGAAATGATCGCGCCGGCATGTCCCATGCGGCGGCCCTTTGGTGCGGTCAGACCCGCGACATAGCCGACCACCGGTTTGGTCATGTGGCTCTTGATCCACGCCGCCGCCTCGGCTTCCTGGGGTCCGCCGATTTCGCCGATCATCATGACCGCCTTGGTTTCGGGGTCGCTCTCGAAAAGCACCAGATGGTCGAGGAAGGAGCTGCCATTGATCGGATCGCCGCCGATAC
>PKWC01000193.1:0-210 GCA_003131925.1 Alphaproteobacteria bacterium
GTATGCGATGCGCATCTGGCTCAATCCCTACAAGCTTTCGACCTATGGATTGATGCCCTCCGACGTGAGCGCCGCCGTCGAGGCCCAAAATGTCCAGGTAACCGCCGGCGAGATCGGCGCGCAACCGACCGTTCCCGGCCAGGAGCTGGACGCGACCGTGACGGCGCAGTCGCAGCTGCAGACCGCAGAGCAGTTCCGCAACATCATCCT
>PKWC01000193.1:245-3777 GCA_003131925.1 Alphaproteobacteria bacterium
GCGCGCCGAGGCATTCAAGCTCGCCGCGAACCTGCCGCCGGGCCTCCATCTCGATTTCGTCGTCGACAACACGAAATTCATCCGCCTGTCGATCCACGACGTGATCGTCACGCTTCTCGAAGCGATCGGCCTCGTCATCCTGGTGATGTTCGTGTTCCTGCAGAGCTGGCGCACCACGTTGATTCCGGCGATCGCCGTGCCCGTGGTGCTGCTGGGANNTCGGCATCGTGGTCGACGACGCCATCGTCGTGGTCGAGAACGTCGAGCGCATCATGCGGACCGAAGGGAAATCGCCGCGGGATGCGACGATCGAATCGATGGACGAGATCACCGGGGCGCTCATCGGCATCGCGCTCGTGCTGTCTGCCGTCTTCCTGCCCATGGCGTTCTTCGGCGGCTCGACCGGCGTCATCTATCGCCAGTTCTCCATCACCATCGTCTCGGCGATGGCGCTTTCGATCCTCGTCGCCCTGATTTTGACGCCCGCCCTGTGCGCCACGCTGCTCAAACCTGGTTCGGAAGACCGGATCCCCCTGGGGCGGCGCTTCTTCGGCGGTTTCAATCGAGCCTTCGAAGCCTCGGTCCGCCGCTATCATTCCGCACTGGAATGGCTGTTCGGCCACGCGACGCCCGCGCTCGCAGTCTATGCGGGCATCATTATCGTGCTCACCTTCTTGTTCCTGCGCCTGCCGACAAGCTTCCTGCCGGAGGAAGATCAGGGCGTGGTCATTGCCCAGGCGACGCTGCCGCCCGGCGCCGTCCAGTCGCGCACGCTCGCGGTGCTCAAACAGCTCGAGCATCACTTCCTCGTGGACGAAAAGAAGAATGCGGAGAGCATCTTTACTGTCGCGGGCTTCAGCTTCTCCGGCGCGGGACAAAACGCGGGCATCGCATTCGTTCACCTGAGGGACTGGAACCTTCGGCGTGGCGAGAAGAACCACGCGCCGGCCATCGCCACGCGGACAACGATCGCGCTTTCGAAGGTTCGCGACGCCCAGGTTTATGCGCTTGTCCTGCCGGCGGTTCCCGAACTCGGAATCTCGTCGGGATTCGATCTGGAACTCGAGGATCGCGGCAATCTCGGCCATGCGGGCCTCGTCGCAGCTGAGAACAAGCTGGTCCAGCTCGCTGGCAAGGATCCCATTCTTGCGAATGTGAGGCTCAACGCGCTTCAGGACACGCCCCAGTTGCATGTCGACATCGACGAGGCCAAGGCAAACGCGCTCGGCCTTTCCATCGCCGACGTCAACAACACGCTGAGCGCCGCATGGGGCAGCGTCTTCATCAACCAGTTCGTCGACCGCGGGCGCATCAAGCAGGTCTATATGGAGGGCGACGCGCCATTCCGCATGAAGCCTGAAGACCTCGACCGCTGGTATGTGCGCGGGCAGAACGGCGAGATGGCGCCGTTTTCATCCTTCGCCCACTCGTCCTGGATGCTCGGTCCTTCGGAGCTCGACCGCTACAATGGCGTGCCGGCGCTCGAAATTCAGGGACAGGCTGCCCCCGGCAAAAGCTCCGGCGCCGCGATGAACGAGATGGAAAAGCTCATCAAGCAATTGCCAGCGGATATCGGATACGACTGGACGGGGATTTCCTATCAGGAACGCCTGTCGGGCTCGCAGGCGCCTTCGCTCTACGCGATCTCGATCCTCGTCGTGTTCCTCTGTCTCGCGGCGCTCTACGAAAGCTGGTCCATTCCCTTCTCCGTGCTGCTCGTCATTCCGCTCGGCGTGGTGGGCGCGGTTCTCGCCGCAACGATGCGCGGCCTCTACAACGACATCTATTTCCAGGTGGGCCTGCTGGCCACCATCGGTCTCTCGGCAAAAAATGCGATCCTCATCGTGGAGTTCGCTGCGGCCGGAGAGCGGGAAGGACGCCCGATCCGCGACTCGGCGCTCCACGCTGCGCGATTGAGATTGCGTCCGATCCTGATGACGTCGCTGGCCTTCGTCGCCGGCGTGTCGCCGCTCGCACTATCGACCGGCGCCGGTGCGGCGAGCCAGAACGACATCGGCACGGGCGTGATCGGCGGCATGATCTCGGCAACCGTGCTGGCGATCTTCTTCGTGCCGCTCTTCTTCCTGCTGGTCCGCTCCTTCGTCGCCCGGCAAACAGCGCGAAAAGCGGCCTAGCGATCGCCGCCCTGGCGCGACAAGGCCGGCAAAGCTCGTCGAGCAGAGTATATTGTTCGCCGTGCGGCTCTGTATCCAAAAGGTAGCGGGCCTGTTGCAGTTAAAGTGTTTTGCACTCAGCTAATGCCGTAGGCGTCTGGCAAATGCGGCAGTCAGAAAGTATGCAGAGCGAGCTGTGCTCCTTGCTCGGCGGTCACCAATGGTCCTCCACACCCGTTCAGGGGTCGCGGACGAACCCATGCCGAGTACCATTCATAGCAGCATATAACCGGCAATCGCACCTCAGTTAAATATGCCGCCCTCAGTCGTCGTCAGGTGCCACCGGCTGGGAGTCGTCATGATGGATTCGGTCGACATGATACCTATTCCCCGAACGGAAGATCGTCTTGTGAAGGGATTTGCAGCTTGGCTTTGCGTCCGGGTGACCGACGCGCGATGGGGCGACGAAGCAATCGTTCGAGATCTGCCACGAAGGCTGCATTGGCGAGCGGCCGCCCTGAGCCTTCGGACAAACGGATTGCGGAGAACGCCGCTTCGTCCTGCGAATCGGGCTGTAGCAACTTCGCGAAATCGCCGACGCGATCAAGCACCGGCTTGACAATCACCAATCCGTCGTCGGAGCCCGCGAGATGCGCTCTGACGCTCGACCATGGCCAATCTTCGGCCTGCGGCACCAGCTTGGCCCGTACCGGATTGAGGCTGACGTATCGTACGCCTGCAATCAAATGCGCATCGTCCATCACGACCGACGCGAAGCGCCTCTGGAACAAATGTCCCGTCCAGCGGCCCCGTGCATTGACGAAATTGGTGTACCGGCGATGCGTCTCGCCGACGGCGCGCCCCAGCCCGAGATCGTCCCGAGGCACTGCGATCAGGTGGACGTGATTGGGCATCAGGCAATACGCCCAAATCTCGAGGCGCGCCTTCAGTGCCTGCTCTGCGAGCAGGTCCATGTAAACGTCCTGATCGCCCACCTCGAAGAAGATCGGCTCGCGGCGATTGCCGCGTTGCGTGACGTGATGGGGAGCGTGCGGAACAACAATCCGCGCCAAACGGGTCATTACGAACCTTAAGCGCGACTGCGGTTGGCGCAAAATCTCGATGCGTCCTGCCGCTCCAAATCATTTGTCAAAATTTGTCGCGACCGGTACGTTCGCGACAGTTTTGGTGAATAGGTATCGTGTCGACGGAAAACCCCCCCTCGAACCACTGCTTGCCAACGGCAAGGCAATTGGACGACGCTACGCCATTACACCGCCGAAAGCCACGGGCTCATGCAGAAGGAAAGCGACCCTCTACGGCATCGGCGTCTGGCTCGCTGCTTGCCGGTGCTCCCTATGGCGTAATCTTCCACACCGTTCCAGAATTGTATTTTCCGCCCCCAACGGTCATGCCGT
>PKWC01000155.1 GCA_003131925.1 Alphaproteobacteria bacterium
TCGAAGCAGATGAAATCGGCGACATAGGATCCAATGGGCTGCTGGCGGCGAAATTTGATTCCGTGAAAGCGCCGGTCGCGCAGCGCGTACCACCGTCGCACGATTCCTCAAAGGGCTACTGTCCTGGATCATCCCCCGGTGTGGGGCAGATGCCAAATCGGGAGATTGCGGAGCGATGATCGCGCGGCGTGGGGAGCAAAGAGCGTGTCCACAAGGTGCTCTTGAATGTGATCGGCCTCGATTGCGAGAACTTCAAACCGCGCAGCCAGACTTATGACTTTCTTGCGTTGGAATGCCATTTCCGCCGCGAATGCGCGTTCGCGGAGAGATCGCGCTACAAGCCGATATTTGTCACCATCATCCATGGCGTAGACCAGCATACCACGCGCAATCGTTTCTTGATACAGGTCAAAGACCGTTCTGCTTCGGTAATCGATGCGGGTTTTACATTCGACGGTCTTTTCCATTTTGGAGATTCGTCCAGATAGTAAACTGTCGTTTCCGTTGCCCATTTAATTTGTTTGATTCCCGACCAGAATCCATCTTGTGCACATTGCTTGATGGGCAATAGCCGCATCGCATGACTCAACTTACTTCGTGGACATTAGTTCCAAAATGCATAAAATTTGATACAATATTATTGGGATGAATACTCATAACTAAGCAGCTGCCGACCCGTAAACCTTGGAATGGTCGTCACCTGAAACGACAATTACTGGTCAATTTTGTACAGACTCGCGTTCGGTATGCGGCCTACACTTCGCATGCTGGGCTCCCTGCGCGTCGCCCGATGGGCGATCCGGAGCACTTCCGGCGAGGGGGCCGTCATGCAGCCGACCGGTTTCAGGAAACAATTTACCGCCGTCGCAGATGCCTGCGCACTCGCCGAGGCGATTGTAGGCACGGTCCGCGCGCCCATTGTCGTGCTCGACAAAGACCTGCGCGTGATCGCGGCGAGCCGCTCATTCTATTCCAACTTCGGGGTGAGCCCCGATCACGCCCAGGGAAGATTGCTCTACGCATTGGGCGACGGACAATGGGACATTCCAAAGCTTCGGGTGTTGCTGGAAAAGATCATACCCGAGCATGGCACGATGGAGGACTATGAGGTCGAGCATGAATTCCCCGGCCTCGGCAACCGCACCATGCTCTTGAATGCCCGCCAGGTGTTCTACGAAGGAGGCGCCGGCACCACCATACTGCTCGGCATCGAAGATATTACCGAGCGATGTATTCTGGAGCGCGAAAAGGACGAGTTGCTGCAACAGAAAGACCTGTTGCTGGAGGAAATGCAGCACCGGGTCGCCAATAGCTTGCAAGTTATTTCCAGCGTTATTTTGATGAAGGCGCGGACAGTGCAATCCGAAGAGGCCCGTCTTCATCTGCGAGACACTCACAAGCGGGTCATGTCGGTTGTTGCCGTGCAGAAACAACTCCATGCGGCCGGGGTTATCGGGCCGGTCGATGTGAAACCTTACCTCTCAAGGCTGTGCAAGACCCTTGCAAGCTCGATGGTCGGCAACACAAGGCCAATCTCGCTGAAAGTGATTGGCGCGGATGGAAGCGCGCCGCGCCGTCAGGCCGAGAGTCTCGGTTTGATCGTGACCGAACTTGTGATGAACTCGCTGAAGCACGCGTTTCCCGACGAAAAATCCGGAGGTGAGATCGTCGTCGCGTATGAGAGATCGGGGACGGATTGGAAGCTTTCGGTCTCTGACGATGGAATCGGCAAGACGGAGGGCGTTTTCGCTCAAGCAAAATCCGGACTGGGCACCGGCATCATCAAAGCGCTCGCTCAGCAGCTCGATGCCAAGGTTGAAACTCTGACTGGCACCGGGGGCACGACCGTGTCGATTACGCACGCCACTTTCTCAATGCAGGCGATCAAGGCCGCTTAGAAGAGTGCGAAGGCATTACCAATTCGGAATTGTTCGAATGACGCGCCCGATGTCTGCAGCAATATTCTGATCGCCCGCACATTCGATGTTTCCCGTGAAACATTCGTCAGCACTTTGTTCCGCCGTCGGCCCTGATTAACAGGCGGAGCGCCTCAAACGCACCTGTTCCTCGCCGGAAAATCGATTTGCGCAAGTGCCTCGGATTGTTCGGCAAATCGGGAATGTTTGCATTTTGATCGCCCGTGTTGAAAAGAATCGCCTGTATTTCGCCTGATAAACAGGAAAGGCGCGCCGGCGCCTTCGAGCGTTACAACAGCCCCAGCGTCTTGAAGCTCGCGGTGCCGCCGCGGCCGATCACGAGGTGGTCGTGAACGGCGATGCGCAGCGCGCGGGCGGCCTCGACCACTTCGCACGTCATCTCGATGTCGGCGCGGCTCGGCGTCGGATCGCCGCTCGGATGGTTGTGCACGAGAATGAGCGCGGAGGCCGAAAGCTCGAGCGCGCGCTTGACGATCTCGCGCGGATAGACCGGCGCGTGATCGACGGTGCCCCTGTTCATCACTTCGTCGCCGATGAGAAAATTCTTGCGGTCGAGGAAGAGGACGCGGAACTCCTCCTTGGGCGCGCGCGCCATCGCGGCGGCGCAATAGTCGAGAAGCGCGTTCCAGGAGCTGAGCGCCGGCTTTCCCATCAGCATCGTGCGCGAAAGCCGGAGCGCCGCGGCTTCGATGATCTTGAGCTGCGCGATTGCGCCGTCGCCGAGGTGCTCCGACAATCTCTCGCGGGAGGCAGCGACGACTTCGGCAAAGCTTCCGAACTTCGCGAGCAGAGTCTTCGCCAGTGGCTTCACGTCGCGGCGCGGGATCGCAGCAAACAGCACCAGCTCGAGAAGTTCATAATCGGAAAGTGCCGCGGCGCCGGAATCGAGAAAGCGCGCACGCAGGCGCTCGCGATGGCCCTGATAGTGCGGCGCATCGAGCGCAGGCAGCGTGCAATCGGAAACCTGGTCGCGCTTCATCGGAGGCTCTGTTGCGTCGATGAACGGAGCCTAACCTCGCAGCGCGTGTCAGGCGGCACGAAATTTTGTACGGAGTTGTCGCCGTGACGCCGCTTCACGAAATTTCGCGGTAGGTCTGCCGCAGCGCATAGGCGCTGAGACAGGCCGAGAGACCCCTCACCCGCGCCGGAGCAGAAATCTTTGCACGTATCTGCATCCCTCTCCCACGAGGGGAGAGGGGAATCGGAGTCTTGCATCGACGTCAGGAAATCAGCGCGTGGAGTCCCCTCTCCCCTCGTGGGAGAGGGGAAACATTCGAG
>PKWC01000201.1:0-7808 GCA_003131925.1 Alphaproteobacteria bacterium
CCCTTCGCTGTCGTCGATATCGGATCGAACTCCGTCCGCCTCGTCATTTACGAATCCTTCTCGCGAACGCCCGCCGTGGTTCACAACGAAAAAGCGATCTGCGCGATCGGCCGCGACATGGTCACGCGGCGAAGGCTGCACGACGAGGGCATGCGGCTCGCGCTCGATTCGCTCTCGCGGTTTCGCATTCTCGCCGAAGCGCATCATGTTGAACTTCGCGATGCGGTGGCGACGGCGGCGGCGCGCGACGCCTCGAACGGACAGGAATTCGTGCGGCGCGCGGAAGCCGCATGGGGCGGCCCGATCCGCATTCTCTCGGGCGAAGAGGAAGCCAGGCTCGCAGCGCAAGGCGTGCTGGCCGGCATTCCTTCCGCCGATGGACTCGTCGCCGATCTGGGCGGCGGCAGCCTCGACATGGTGACGTTGAAGGCGGGCCAGACGGGACAGGCGCTCACGCTGCCCTTCGGCCCTCTGCGCCTGATCGACGCGGCGAAAGGCGAGCGCGAACGCGCGCGGGATATCGTCGAGGAAGGCCTTGGCGCGGCGAAGCAGCTTGGCAATCTGAAGGGCCGCTCGCTCTATGCGGTGGGCGGGGTGTGGCGAAGCTTTGCGCTGGTCGATATCGAGGAGCAGAACTACCCGCTCCACGTGCTGCAAAATTATTCGATCCCGGGCGAGCGCGCGATCAAGCTTTCCAGAGTCGTCGCGCGCCTGTCGCGCAAGTCCTTCGAGAGAATGCGCATCGTGTCGCGGCGCCGCGCCGAAGCGCTTCCGTTCGGCGCCATTGTTCTGGAAGAGCTCCTCGCCGCAACGGGACTCTCCACCGTCGTGATCTCGGCCTTCGGATTGCGCGAAGGGCTGCTGCACGCGCAATTGTCGACCGAGGAGCGCGCGAAGGATCCGCTGATCGCCTATGCCGCGGCGACCAACGCGCGCATCAGCCGCACGCCCCAGCATGCCCACGAAATGTTCGATTGGCTGGCGCCGCTCTTCCCCGACGAATCGGACGAACGAAAACGCCTTCGACTCGCGCTGTGCCTGTTCTCCGACATGGGCTGGAGGCGCCATCCCGACGACCGCGCGCTCGGCACGTTCAGCCAGGTGCTCACCGCGCCGTTCGCCGGCGCCGATCACCGGACGCGCGCGCTGATCGCTACGGCCATCTTTCACCGCTATTCGGGTGACGAGGATTTCCCGCGCGAGTTCGGGCTGGGCGGGCTCCTGGATGCGGAGGACAGCGCGCTCGCGCGCCGCGTCGGCGTGGCCGCGCGGCTCGCCTTCGCTCTTTCGGCCTCGGCCACGGGGGAACTGGCCAATTATGGGCTCAGGCTCACGGCCAGCCGAGCGGTGCTCGAAGTGCCTCGGCGCCGGGCCATGATTGCGGGCGAACCGGCGCAGAAAAGGCTGTCCGCCATCGCCTCGCTTCTGGGCCGCAAGGGCGATATCCTTGTCGTCTGAAGTTGCTTCGCCCGCGTGAATGGAGCTTAAACACTCCCGCGCGCATCATAGCGGGGAAACATTGATCAGCCCCCGGGCTGAAGGAGAGTCTCATGGGTGCGCTGAGCATCTGGCATATACTCATTCTCGCCATCGTGGCGCTGCTGCTGTTCGGCGGCCGGGGCAAGATTTCCGATCTGATGGGCGACGTGGCCAAGGGCATTCGCAGCTTCCGCAAGGGGCTCAATGAGCCCGACGAAGATCGCGCGATCCCGGATCGCCGCGACGAGCCCGTGAAGAAGGATTCCACCACGGGGCAGTAATTTTCGATGATGCTCCGCATACCCCTCACCCGGGCCCACTCTGTGACAATTGTTCCCTCCTGCATGCCTCTCCCCTTGTGGGAGAGGGGCAAAGGTCGAAACCTCTCAAGCGCTCAGGTGCGGGTGAGGGGTAGCTTCCGCTCCGATTTCGCCAACCCGCGATATACGCCGTCATGATCGACCTGAGCTGGAGCCATATTCTTCTTGTGCTCATCGTCGCGCTGGTCGTGGTGGGGCCGAAGGATCTGCCGCGGCTGATGCGCATCGCGGGACAGTGGCTCGCCAAGGCGCGATCGATGGCCGATCAGTTCCGCAAGAGTTTCGACGAGATGGCGCGCCAATCCGAGCTGGACGAATTGCGCACCGAGCTCGAAGCGTTGCGCCACGAGCGCCCGCTGGCCGATCTCGATCACGCGCTCAATGCGCCCGTTCTGCCGCCGCCCGACCCAGCGCCGGCGTCCGCGGAACCTTCCGCAGAACCTGCAGTGCCGGAGGCGCATGAAGATGTCGCCGATGCAGCGGAGCGCGTCGCCGCGAACGGACCGCGCCAATGACCTCGCGCAGCGAGGCCGATGACGCGGCCATCGAAGCGACCAAGGCGCCGTTACTCGATCATCTGATCGAGCTGCGCAAGCGGCTCGTCATCTCGATCATCGCCTTCATCATCTGTTTCGTTCTGTGCTTCACCTTCGCGAAGTACATCTACGCGTTCCTGACCGCACCGCTCGCGCATGCGCTGGCCGGACAGCCCAATCACCACCTGATCTACACCGCGCTCTACGAAACCTTCTTCACCTATGTGAAGCTCGGCATGTTCGCGGGGCTGTGTCTCTCGTTCCCGATCATCGCCTCGCAATTGTGGCTGTTCATCGCGCCCGGGCTCTACCGCCACGAACGCAACGCGTTCCTGCCCTTTCTCGCCGCCACGCCCGTGCTGTTCCTGATCGGCGCAGCCTTCGTCTATTACGTGATGCTGCCCTTCGCGATCCGCTTCTTCGTCAGCTACGAAACGCCGGGTGGGCATGGCACGCTGGGCATCGAGCTGCAGGCGAAGGTTAGCGAATATCTCGATTTCGTGATGACGCTCATCTTTGCGTTCGGCCTCTGCTTCCAGCTGCCGGTTCTCCTGTCGCTGCTCGGCCGCGTCGGCATCGTCTCGAGCGCGCAATTGCGCAGCGTCCGCCGCTACGCGATCTTGGGCATCGTCGCGCTCTCCGCCGTGGTGACGCCGCCCGATGTGTTCAGCATGATCAGCCTCGCCCTCCCGCTCGTTTTTCTCTACGAGGTTTCGATCTGGTGCGTGCGCCTGATCGAGCACAGGCGTGCCAAGGAAGACGCCGCGCGCGAAGCGGGACCGACATCGTAAAGTCTCCGCTTTACCCGTCGAATCGGCCATGCCATTACCGGTCTGGGGGCCGGGGGCGGCCCGCGGAGGCACATGCACGACATCCGGGCCATCAGGGAGAATCCGGCGCAATTCACCGCTGGTCTCGCGCGCCGTGGCATGGCGGACGCGCAGGCGATCACCGACGACCTGCTTGAACGCGATCGCGATTTGCGCGCCGTGCAAGTGCGGCTTCAGGAGGCGCAGGCGAAACGCAACGAAGCCTCGCGCCGGATCGGCGCCGCAAAGGCGCAGAAGGATGAGACGCGCGCCGCGGCACTGATGGCCGAAGTGGCGGGACTCCGCGAGCAAATTCAACAGGATGAGGATTCCGAGCGCCTGCAGAAGGGCGCGCTCGACGAAATCATTTCAGCCCTTCCCAATCTTCCCGCATCCGACGTGCCCGACGGCGTTGACGAGACGCAGAATGTCGAGGCGCTCTCGCGCCGCTTTGGCGCTGCGCCGGCGCTGAGCAATGCGCGCGAGCATTTCGAGCTCGGGGAGACGCTCGGGCAGATGGATTTTGTGCGAGCCGCGAAAGTCTCCGGGGCGCGTTTCGTCTTCCTCACCGGCGCGCTTGCCCGCCTCGAGCGGGCGCTCGGCAATTTCATGATCGATCTGCATACAAGCGAGTTCGGTTACACCGAGATATCGCCTCCGCTTCTGGTGCGCAGCGAGGCGGTGTTCGGCGTTGGGCAATTGCCCAAATTCGAGGAGGATCTGTTTCGCACCACATCCGGGCCCTGGCTGCTTCCGACGGCCGAAGTCCCGCTCACCAATTTCGTGCGCGAGGATATCCTCGACGAGGCTGCGCTGCCGCTCCGCCTTACCGCATGGACTCCGTGTTTTCGCGCCGAAGCCGGCGCCGCCGGCAAGGACACGCGCGGCATGATCCGCATGCACCAGTTCGCGAAGGTGGAGCTGGTTTCGATCGTGACGCCGGAACAGTCGGAGCCCGAGCACGAGCGCATGACCGATTGCGCGCAGGAAGTGTTGAAGCGTCTCGGCCTGCATCATCGCGTGATGACGCTCTGCACCGGCGACATGGGATTCGCCGCGCGCAAGACCTACGACATCGAAGTGTGGCTGCCCGGCCAGAACCGATTTCGGGAGATTTCCTCCTGTTCGAACTGCGGCGACTTCCAGGCGCGCCGCATGAATGCGCGTTACCGGCCGCGGCAGGAGAAAGCGCTGCGCCTCGTGCACACGCTCAACGGCTCGGGCCTTGCGACCGGCCGCACGCTGGTCGCGCTTCTGGAGAATTACCAGGAGCCGGACGGATCGATCGCAATTCCGGACGCGTTGCGCCCCTATATGGCCGGCGCCGAAAAGATTTCGAAGTGACGAACGAAGTTTCGCCTCGCCGTGTCTTTTCCTCCCCCAACGTGGGNNCTTCGGGCCACCTCCCCCACGTTGGGGGAGGAAAAAGCGGTGGCGCCTGAATGCGCATTCTGGTCACCAATGACGATGGCATCCATGCGCCCGGCCTCGCGGTCGCCGAGAAAATCGCGCGCGCGCTTTGCGACGATGTCTGGGTGGTGGCGCCGGAAACCGAACAGTCTGGCGCGTCGCATTCGCTGACGCTGACCCTGCCGCTTCGGCTGCGGCAAATCGATTCGCACCATTTCGCGGTGACCGGCACGCCGACAGATTGCGTGATGATGGGTGTCGCCGAGCTGATGGCGGAGGCGCGCCCGACGCTCGTGCTCTCGGGCGTCAATCGCGGCTCCAATCTCGCTGACGACGTGACCTATTCGGGCACCATCGCAGGCGCGATGGAGGGCACCGCGCTCGGCGTGCCGTCGATCGCGCTGTCGCAGGCTTACGGAGTGGGCGGCGGGCACGACGTCGACTGGTCCTGCGCGGAAACGCATGGACCGCGATTGATCGCCAAGCTGGTGGAGATCGGCTGGCCCGCCGAAGTGCTGATGAATGTCAACTTTCCGCCCGGCGAACCGGACGGCGTGGAAGTGACGGTGCAGGGCAAGCGCGACCTGCAGACCGCACAGCTCGACCGCCGCATCGATGCGCGCGGATTTCCATACTACTGGATCGGATTCAAACGCGTCCGCAGCGATCCGCCTGAAGGCTCCGATCTGAGCGCAATCGCGCGCAAGCGGATTTCGGTGACGCCGCTCCATCTCAATCTCACGGAACTGCGCGAGCGCGAACGGTTGAAGCCGATGATCGAGGACGCAAACCTCACACGATGAGTGACGACCATCGTCCGATTGCGCTTGTCATGGCGCTGCGCGGGCAGGGCATCACCGATCAGCGCGTGCTGTCGGCGATCGAGCGGACGCCGCGCGAGATGTTCGTCGAGGCGCCGTTTCTCAGCACCGCCTACGAAAACATCGCGCTGCCCATCGCCTGCGGGCAGACGATTAGCCAGCCCTATATCGTCGCCTACATGACGGAGATCCTAGCCGTCGAACGCCAGCATCGCGTGCTGGAGATCGGCACGGGCTCGGGCTACCAGGCGGCAGTGCTCGCGCCGCTTTGCCGCATGGTCTACACCGTCGAGCGGCACCGTCCGCTGCTCAAATCCGCCGAGGCGCGCTTCAGGGCGCTCAAGCTGCACAATATCGTCGTGCGCCATGGGGACGGGCTGCAGGGTTGGCCGGAACAGGCGCCCTTCGACCGCATCCTTCTCGCCGCGGCCGTATCTACCATTCCGCAGGCGCTGATCTCCCAGCTCAAGCCCGGCGGCGTATTGATCGCACCATCGAGTGGCCCGCACGAGTTTCACCGGAATTCCCAGCACCTGGTGAAGGTGGTTCGGACCGATGGCGGAGCAACGCAGGAGAAGCTCATTGCAGTCGCTTTCGTCCCGATGCTGCCGGGAGTGCCGCAGGAGACACGAAAGCCTGACGAGAATCCGAAGTGAACCTGCCGGGTCCTGCGACGTGGGCTCCGGTGTCGCCTGAGGTTGCAATGGAGAGGCGCGCGGCTATAGTCCGCGCCCTGACGGGACAAGCGCTCCCGCCTCCCTCTCGGAATTCTTTATGGACACGTCGTTCCTGATCAATATTGCGCCGTTCGCCGCGATATTTGCCGTATTCTACTTTCTGGTCATCCGGCCTCAGCAGCAGCAGGCGAAGCAGCACAAGGAATTGATCAACAATGTGCGCCGCGGCGACACGGTGGTGACAGCTGGCGGCATTGTAGGCCGCGTCGCAAGGGTCAAGGATGACGGCGAGGTGATGGTGGACATCGCCGACAATGTGCAGGTGCGGGTGGTGAAGACCACGCTGAGCGACGTCCGGTCGAAGACGCCGGACGCGAAGCCGGACAAGGGCTGAAAGGCCAATGCTGCAAATTCCGACCTGGTCGAAGGTCCTGACCGTACTGATCCTGGCGTTCGGCATCCTGATCGCGCTTCCCAACGCGCTGCCAGGATGGGTGGTCGCGAAAATGCCGCGCTTTCTTCCGACCGGTCAGGTGGCTCTCGGCCTCGATCTGCAGGGCGGCTCCTACCTGCTGCTCGAGGTCGAGTTCGACCAGGTGCAGAAGGATCGCCTCGAATCGCTGATGGGCGATGTCCGCACCTCGTTCCGCAAGGCTCGGATCGGCTACACCGGTCTCGAGGCCGGCGCGGACCAGGTATCCTTTCGCATCCTCGATCCGTCCCGATACCAGGACGCAAAGACGATCCTCAACGGATTGAATCCCGCCATGGGCGGTTCGGTGCTTTCGGTCGGCGCGCGCGATTACGAGCTCGGTGAACCGGGCCGCAATTCCTTCGTCATGAAGATGACGGACAATTTCAAGACGCGCACGCAGGGACAGATTCTCGAGGAATCGATCGAGGTCGTCCGCAAGCGAATCGACCAGCTGGGCACGCGCGAGCCGACGATCGAGAGGCAGGGCGAGGACCGCATCCTGGTGCAGGTTCCGGGCTTAAGCGATCCGCAGCGCCTGATCAACCTGATCGGCAAGACGGCGAAGATGACGTTCCAGCTGGTGGACGACACCGCGGACGTCGCCCAGGCGCAGCGCGGAATTGTTCCCATCGGCGACGTGCTGCTGCAGATGGCGCCGGCCAAGAACGGCCTCAAGCAGCCGCCAATGGTTGTGGAGCGCCGCATTCTTGTGGCTGGAGACAGGCTGACCGACGCGAATCAGGGCTTCGATCCGCAGACCAACGAACCGGATGTGATCTTCCGGTTCGACACGGTTGGTGCCCGCGAGTTCGGCGACGCGACCAAGGAGAATGTCGGCAAGCGCTTTGCGATCGTGCTCGACAACCAGATCATCGAACCGCCCGTCATCAGAGAACCCATCCTCGGCGGCAATGGCGACATCACCGGCAATTTCACCGTGCAGAGTGCGAACGATCTCGCGATCCTGCTGCGCGCCGGCGCGCTGCCCGCGCCGCTGACCATCATCGAGGAGCGCACGGTCGGGCCCGGCCTCGGGCAGGATTCGATCGATGCGGGCAAGCGGGCGGCGCTGGTCGGCGGCGTACTCGTCGTCTGCTACATGCTGGCGACCTACGGCATTTTCGGCGTATTCGCCGATATTGCGCTGGCGGTGCATATATTGTTCATTTTCGCCTCGATGGCGCTGCTTGGCGCGACGCTGACCTTGCCCGGCATCGCCGGCCTCATCCTCTCGATCGGTATGGCCGTCGACGCCAACGTGCTGATCTTCGAGCGCATCAA
>PKWC01000201.1:7816-8146 GCA_003131925.1 Alphaproteobacteria bacterium
GTGACGGCGGTGACCATGACGCGAATGATGATCGCGCTATGGTATCGCTACAAACGCCCGACCCGGCTGCCGATATGATGCGCAAGGCGCCCGTCAAGGAAATAGCCTCATGAAACTGCTGCGCCTCGCGCCCGAGAATACCAAATTCGGCTTCATGCGCTTACGGCGCGTGAGCTATCCGTTCTCGGCGACCCTGTCGATCATCTCCGTGCTGCTGTTTTTCTTCGTCGGCATGAATTTTGGCATCGATTTTGAGGGCGGCACGCAGGTCGAACTGCGCGCCAAGAGCGGCAATGCCGACATTGCCGCTTTGCGCGGCACGGCCGAATC
>PKWC01000260.1 GCA_003131925.1 Alphaproteobacteria bacterium
TGCCCGCCCTTCTTTTTGGTATTTATGGGCCGGGATTGTTGATTGTTCCGGTTTGGGGCGGTTGACCGCGCGCTTGGGCAGCGCGCGGTCATGTGCAGGGGCGTACCAATATGTCGATTCGCATGATCGCGACCTTGGCGGTCGCAACACTTCTTGGCCTTATCGCAGTGCTGCTCGTCCGCAGTGTGCTCAACGCCCAGCGGATGACGGCGATCTCATCGGTAGTCCCATCCGCGGGCACCGTGCCGGTCGTCGTCGCGGCAGAGCCCATAGCACGCGGTCAGTTGCTTGAGGCGGAAAAGCTGAAAGTTGTCCATTTTCCGGCAGGCGCCGGTCCCGACGGAACGTTTTCAAATATCACCCAAGTAACTGGGCAGGGCGGACCGCGCCTCGCGCTCAGCGCAATCGTGGCAAACGAACCGGTGCTTTCCGGAAAAATCAGCGGCCCGGGTGGGAAGCTCAATCTGTCGGGCGTGGTGGCGGCGGGAATGCGCGCTGTGAGCCTGCGCTCCAACGATGTCGCGGGCGTTGGCGGCTTTGTGCTCCCCGCCGACCGGGTGGACGTTCTGCTCACGCGTTCGATCGGCAGCGGCGACAGCATGAATACGGTCACGCAAGTCGTGGCCGAGAATGTGCGGGTGCTCGGCGTGGATCAGACATCCGACGACGCAACCGACAAGCCGGTCGTCGCAAAGGCCGTCACGGTGGAAGTGACGCCGGAACAGGCCCAGGAAATCTCGCTCGGCCAATCGGTGGGCACGATCTCGCTGTCGCTCCGCCACGTTGCCGACAAGGGACAGCTTGTGCGTCAGGCGACCCAGGTCGGCGATCTGGGTTTCGGACCGGTCAAGGCCGGAAGCCACAATTCGGGCGGTCCGCGCGTGCGGTTGATCCGGGGTGTCGAAACGACGATGTTCACCTACAGCGCGGCTCACGGCCTCGAGCAGCTCGCCAAACCGGCCGCCGCCGCGGTTACGGCACGAAGCGCTATGCCATGAAATCGCGGCGGGGNNCGCGCGCGCCGCTGTTTGTGTTGTCGGGCTCGCTTGCGTGGCGTGGTTCGCTTCGGGCTCGTCGACCACGCGTGCCGCCACGGTCGAGGCTACGCGGGACGAAGGCCACGCCGAGATCAGCCTCGGCGTTGGCAAGTCCAGACTCATTCAGCTCCCTATCAGCTATACCGACGTGATGGTCGGCGATCCGAAGATAGCCGACGTCGTTCCGCTCAATCCTCATGCCGTCTACATCGTCGGCAAGGGCATGGGCTCCACGGTTCTGACTGTTTACGGGCCACGCAAACGCGCGATCCTGACCGCGAATGTGGTGGTCACTTCCGATCTCGAAGGTTTCAAGGCCCGCATGCACGAGATCATTCCCGGCGAAACGAACGTCGCCGTGCATCCCGCCAACCAGTCGATCGTGCTTTCGGGAACCGTCAGCAGCCCTGCCGTGCTCAAGCAGGTGCTGGATCTGGCCGACACTTACAACCCCGGCAAAGTCGTCAACATGATGACCGTACAGGGCACCCAGCAGGTGATGCTTTCAGTCCGCTTTGTGGAGATGGAGCGCACCGTCGCCAAGGACCTCCGGCTCAATGTTCAGCAGACTCCGACTACAACCGGTCCGCAGGTGACGGTTACAAGCGGCGACTCGCTCAACTTCGTCGCGCAGTCCGCGATGAACACGTTCGGCACGGCGTCTCTGCTTTGGAGTGTGGCCGGCGGCAACCTGAGCGTCCTGTTCGACGCGCTGGAGACGAAGGGGCTGATCAAGACGCTTGCCGAGCCCACGCTGGTGGCAATGTCCGGCGATACGGCGAATTTTCTCGCCGGCGGCGAATTTCCCATTCCCGTCGCCCAGAGCGCCAGCGGCATCACGGGAGTCCTGCCGACGATCACCATCGAGTACAAGCAGTTCGGCATCTCGCTCGCGTTCACCCCGACCATCCTGCAGGACGGGTTGATCAACATGGTCGTCAATCCGGAGGTCTCGAGCATCGACTCGACCACGTCGGTCCAGCTCGGCGATATTTCTATTCCGGGAATCAAGGTGCGGCGCGCGCACACGACGGTGGAACTGCGCGATGGGGAATCGTTCACAGTCGCCGGTCTTCTTGCGGACGATTATCAGAACAACATCCGGCAGTTTCCTTTCATCGGCGACATTCCCATCCTGGGCGCGCTGTTCCGCTCCACGAGCTACCAGAGCGACCAGACCGAACTGGTGATTGTGGTGACACCCCATCTGGTCACGCCGCGAAAGGCCTACGCGGCGACACCCGCCGACCGGTTCGTGCCGCCGTCCGACTTCGAACTGTTCCTGTTCGGCGCGCAAAGAGGCAACACTGCCGATTTGCGCCCCGAGGATCGTGCGCTGATGTCCATCGATCCCACCAACGGCGGCGTCGACGGCGCCTATGGTCATGTTCTCTATTGAGGGTGACAATGTCATGTCGGCGAACGCTGGAATACGCGCGAAATTGATAGTGTGCCTGGGCGTGCTGGGACTTTCGGCGTGCACGCAAAGCACGCTCCGGACTTCGCCCGATTTCGGCGCAGCAGTCCGGCAGGACGAAGCGGCGCAGATCGTCGATCCGGATGCGCGCTACGTTGGAACGCCGGCGCCGGGTTCGAAGGGGCAGCGCGTGGGTCTTGCCCAGAAGCGCTACGACACGAACCAGGTCATCCCGCCGCTGGATATCGGTGCGTCGAATACGGCTTCGGTCAACACCTCGACCAATGGTCAAAGCGCCCCAAGCAATTCCGGTACCTCCATGGGCAGCGATGGTCCGTGAGGCCCGGATGGTCCGTTTTGAAGCCATGACGCAGCGACGAGATCAAACCGCTTGCGGCTCGATTTTTGCCAACGGTTAAAGCTGCGTCGTGAGAGGAGCCAGCGCATTGATCGAGTTCCCACGCGTGTTCAAGCAATCGGCGCCTCCGGAGCGCAAGCGTATGGCAGCCAATGCGTGGCGCCTGGGTTATGTCGATGGCGCGGTCGGAGATGCCGAACTGGTTGCGAGGCTCGCGGCGCTCTTTCCAGACGTTGTGTTCGAATCCGTCGGAGCGGCGTGGCCCGATTCCTGGCCGTCGCAGTTGGATATTCTGATTGTCTCCGTCGATGGCGCATCGCCGGCCGAATGCGAATGCACTTTGCGACGGCTGAGAACGCGGCCCCCGGCTCTCCATGTCGTCGTCGTGGTCCGCCGTGCCAACACTATCGACACGCGGGTGATTGCCCGCTACGGCGCCTCCGACGTCCTGGCCGCGCCGGTCAGCGAGGCTGCTCTCGCTCTCAGCATCGAACGGTTGCTCGCGCGCGATATCACCCTCGGCGGGGCGGCGCGCAGGCCGGGCCAGATGGTTGCTCTGCTGAAGGCCGGCGGAGGAGTGGGCGCAACGTCGCTCGCCGTTCAGATTGCGGCGTTGCTTGCGGCGAAGGCGCCGCCGGCTGCACAGGTGTGCGTGGCCGATCTCGACCTTCAGTTCGGCACGGCTGCGCTCTATTTCGATCTTCAGGATGCGCTGACCATCACTGACTGTCTTCCCGTCGGCGACGTCCTCGACGAAACGCAATTCGCTACCGTGCTCGCCACGCACAAGTCGGGCGCCCGTGTTCTTGCGGCCCCGCGACAGCTCACCGCCTTGGATGCGCTCAGTCCGCAATTGGCAGAATCCCTGATCTCAGGCCTCAGGAGCGACTTCGCCCTGACGATCATGGACCTTCCTTCGGTCTGGACGCCCTGGACCTATCGCTCGCTGCAGCTTGCGGACAGGATCGTCATCGTTACGCAGTTGTCGGTTCCGCATGTGCATTTCGTCCGGCGTCAGCTCGCCGTTCTGGCGCTGCAGAAACTCGACGACCGGCCGATCGTGTTGGTCTGCAATGGCCTTTCGACAGAACAACAGAAGTCGATTTCAGTCAAAGCCGCACAGCGCGCAATCGGCCGGGACTTCGATTTCGTCGTTCCCGAGGACCGCCCAACCATGATCGCCGCGATCAACCAGGGCGTTGGAATCTCGTCCATCCGCCGCGCAACCAAGCTCGAAAAGGCGATCGACCTACTCGCCGATGCGCTGGCAGCTGACGCGCTCGCCGAAGTGCCGGCCCGGACAAGAGGCTGAACCCACATGCTGTTCAGGGACGACATTCCGCGTTCGCGTATCGCCCAAGATCTTTCCGGGCGCGCCGCGGGGATCGAGGACGCGACGGCGCTCAAGCTGCGCATTCATCAGCGCCTTCTCGACCTCCTGAATCTCAGCCTGCTCGACAAGACTCCTCGCGAGACGCTGCGGATCGAGATCCGCGGCGCGGTCGTGCAGCTGCTGGCGCAGGAGCGGCGTCTGCTAACGGTCGCACAGACAGATCAGCTCATCGAAGACGTACTTGACGAAATTCTCGGTCTCGGACCGCTCGAGCCGCTCCTGAAGGACGACACGGTGAACGACATTCTCATCAACACGCACAGCCACGTGTTCGTTGAGCGACGGGGCCTGATCGAGGCGACGGAGGTTCATTTCCAGGATACCGCTCATCTCATCCGGATCATCAACAAAATCGTCGCCGCCGTCGGGAGGCGCATCGACGAATCTCAACCCATGGTCGATGCGCGACTCGCCGACGGAAGCCGCGTGAACGCGATCATTCCGCCACTGGCCGTGGACGGGCCCCTGGTCTCGATCCGCAAATTCTCCTCCACGCCCATCCACATGGCGCGTCTCGTCGAGCTTCGTACCGTCACAGAGGAAATGGGGAAGGTCTTGAAGGCGATCGTGCAGTGCCGACGCAATGTCATCATTTCTGGAGGCACCGGGTCCGGCAAGACAACTCTGCTCAATGCACTTTCGGCCTACATCGACGACCGCGAGCGCGTGATCACGATCGAGGACTCCGCCGAGCTGCAGCTCCAGCAGCCGCACGTCTGCCGGTTGGAAACGCGCCCGGCCAACATCGAAGGGAAGGGCGAAATCACGCAGCGCGATCTGGTCCGCAACGCCCTGCGCATGCGTCCGGATCGGATCATCGTCGGCGAAGTCCGCGCCGGGGAAGCCTTCGACATGCTGCAGGCGATGAATACAGGCCACGACGGATCGATGACCACCGTTCACGCCAACACGCCGCGGGATGCCCTGTCGCGCATCGAGCAGATGATCGGTATGGCCGGCCTTGATATTTCGCCGCGCTCCGTTCGCCAGCAGATAGCATCGGCCATCCATGTAGTGGTTCAATTGGAGCGCATGGAGGACGGCCGTCGCCGGGTTGTGTCGGTGTTCGAGATCGTCGGCATGGAAGACGACGTGATCTCCATGCAGGAGATTTTCCGTTTCCGGCGGCATGGGCATGCCAGGGGCGGTTCCATCCAGGGTGACTTCGAGACAACCGGCGTCAGGCCAAAACTCATGGACCTGCTTTCGTCGCGTGGGCTGGAATTGCCCGCAATGATGTTCGCGCCCGGCCGAAAGTCGGCCTGAAGATGCTGCAGGCACTGTTTCCTCTCATCTACGTCGTAGTCTTCGTGGCCGTGCTCCTGATCGTCCAGGCGGGTGCATTCATGCTGTTCGCGTCGCGCGACAGAAGGCGCGGCATAAACCGCCGGCTCGAAATGCTCGAATCGGGCATGAGTCCCAGCGACGTTGACACGGTGCTGATACGAAAGCCCACGTCCCCCATCGCCATGGGCGCGAGGCTCTCTGCCATGCACGACCGGGCCTGGATTTTTTTCCGCCAGGCGAGGCTTTCGGTTTCCCCCGTGCGCGTGGTGGCAATCGTGGTCGGAGGTTCGCTCGGAACATGGCTGTTGAGTCTTCTCCTTGTTCGCACGGGAAGCGCTTCCGGATTCGCGTTGAATGCGACGCTGTCGCTGGCAGCCAGTTGCGCGGCGTGGGCGCTGGCCGCGTGGGTGTGGATCAACCGGCGGCGCTTCAAGCGGATGAGGATTCTCGAAGAGCAGATGCCACTCGCGCTCGACGTCATCAATCGGGCCATCCGCGCCGGACATCCAGTCGTTTCGGCGGTCCAGCTCGCAGCCAGTGAAATGGGCGATCCGATCGGCTCGGAGTTCGGATTGATCGTCGATGAAACCACCTACGGCATGGCGTTCAAGGATGCGCTGACCAGTTTCGCCCAGCGAACCGGCTCGCCCGATGCGCATTTCTTTGCCGTCAGCGTGGGAATCCAGTCCGAGACCGGAGGCAATCTGGCGGAAATTCTTGCCGGCCTGGCGACTGTTATCCGCGGGCGGGGCACGCTGGCCAAGAGAGTGAAGGCGCTGTCAAGCGAAGGCCGCGCTTCGGCGCTTTTGTTGAGCGCGCTGCCGGTCATGCTTGTCTCGTCGCTTTTTGCCATGCACCCGACATTCTATACCTCCAAATTCTCTGATCCGATCTTTTGGCCGATCGTCGCAGGTGTCTCGCTTCTTTACGTGCTCGGCTGGGTCATGATCCGCCGCATCGTCAACTTCAAATATTGACGGTGATTGTGATGACCTTCCCGCTCGAACTGATCATCGAGACGTTGACGTTCTTCATGGCAGTCGCGGTCATTTTCGCGATATCGGATGAACTGGAACGCGTCTTCGAGCAACGGCGTCGCCTCGGCGAGCTGAGAGCCACGGCGGCGACGGCGCCTCTCCTGCAAGAGCGGGCTTCGACAAATTCGTTCCTGATGTGGGTCCAGAAATCGAGCTCGATCAGCGATTCGGAAGCGCGCCAGAAGCTTCGGGTTGAACTGTTCCTTGCGGGGTTCGATCACCCTTCCGCGCCAATCTGGTTCGTGATCGTCCGCTTCACACTCGCAATCGGATTGCCGTTTGCATTTCTCATCGGACGATGGGCATTCGGCGTGTCGGCATCGAGCATCGGAGTCATATTCTGGACCATGGTCCTGTGTTGCGTCGGTCTGCTCGCTCCCCGCAGTTTTCTCGACCGGCGGGTTGCGTCGCGCCGGACGAGGATGGAATTTGAATTTCCCGATGCGCTGGATCTGATGGTCGTCTGCATCGAGTCGGGCCTGAGCCTTGAGGCGGCCTTTGTCCGCGTCGGCCAGGAGGTGCGCCGTTCGCATCCGCGCATCGCGGAAGAATTCGCGCGGGTCTCTGACGAACTGCGTGCCGGGCGAAGCCGGACGGAAGCGCTGCGCGCTCTCGGCGAACGCACCGGTGTCGGTGGCGTAAAATCGTTCGCCGCGCTCGCGATCCAAACCGAGGCGCTCGGGACGAGTATTGCGCAGACGCTGCGGACCTATTCGGTGGAGATGCGGGAAACCCGATTTCTGCGGGCCGAAGAGAAGGCGCTACGGATCCCCGTGCTGATGACCATACCTCTCGTGGCATGCATCCTTCCGGTGATCGTGACGGCGCTCTTGCTGCCGGCGATCATCGATGTCATCCGCGTTCTTATTCCCGCTCTCGCGGGCCACGGGGTTCACTGATGACCGGGCCACGCTTTCGTTTCGTCCGTGGCGCGGTTGTCCAGGCACTCCTCCTCGGCGCCGCCGCCTGCGCGCCGCTCTTTGATCGTCCAAAGCCCGTGGAAATTCGGCCGGTCGAGACGCCGAGTGCAGATGGGGCCGCTGCGGACGACAACGCCTACCGGAGCGCGACGACGGCGATTGACAACCGCGATTACGCTTTGGCGCTGGAACACCTGCAGGCCGCGCGGGAACGGCAGCCGCGCGACGTCCGCATGCTGAATGCGTTTGGCGTCGTCTACGACAAGCTTGGACGCTTTGATCTGAGCGCGCGCTACTACGCGCAGGCAAGGGCAATCGACCCACGTTCGACGATCGTACTGGGAAACATTACCTACTCCCACGCCTTGCAGGGACTGGCGAACCATGAGCTGGTCACCAGCGCATTGGCGGATGCGATACCGCTACGGCCAGATGCGGCGCCGCCCGAGCCTGCACCGGAGCTGCGCGCCGCCGCGAACGCAGGATCAGCTCCGTTCACACCTGTGGCGGCCGGCCATCCTGCGCAACCCGATGCCCACTCCGGCGATGCGGGCTTGGGCGCTGTGCCCGCTTCGGCGGAGTTGCCGGCGCAGCATTCCGCGCAGTCTTCGGTGAAACTCACCGGGCATCCGCTTTCGATCGTCAATGCTTCCGGCAGGAAGGGCGCGACGGACGCGATGCGACGCGGGCTGGTTCATCTGGGATGGACGGCGCCGCGCTGGGCGGCGCGGGACGGCGCAGGCGCAAGTCACACCACCCTGTTTTATGCCCAGCCATATGCCAGTGTGGCGCGCGCCCTGGTGCGCACGCTGCGGTTCTCGATCCATCTGGCCAGCCGCTCTTGCGGCTGCGGGGGGCTGGAATTGGTCGTCGGCACAGATTTCCTGAGGAGGAGCGCGTTCGCCGACAATCGCGAGCCTGGCCGCAGCGATCCCGGAGAGGCCGGCGGGGCCGCAGACCCAACCACGTCCAAGGAGCATGATCATGTCCCCGCAAAAGCTTAGAGCAACCGTGCTCGCCGCCGCTTGCCTGTGCCTCCTGCCGGCTGGTTTGCGCTATGCGATTGCCGGAGAGTCCGGCGACGGCAAACAGCAAGCGGCCCAGACGAACCCGGTGCCGCTCAGCGCGGATACGGTTGCAGAAATCCAGCGGGCGATCGACGAAGAGCGTTATGTCGATGCCGGCAACATTCTGGACCAGGCGCTGGTCGCGAGCGGCGGCGATGCGCGCCTGCTTCTTCTGGCCGGCCGACTCAGCCTCGCACGCGGCCGTTACGCCGACGCGTTGATAAGCTTCAAAAGCATCGAATCGGATACGAAGGCCGGCGCGGGCGCCAGGGAAGGCGAGGGCATCGCGCTTTCGTTGCTCGGCCGGTCGAATGAGGCAATCGCCGCGCTGCAGGATGCAGTGGCCCAAGACCCAGCCGCATGGCGTGCGTGGAACGCGCTGGGCTCGGAATATGACCGCAAACACGACTGGACGCAGGCCGAAGCGGCCTATGATCACGCGCTCGCCGATTCCGATGGAGCCGCCCTCGTACTTAACAATCGCGGCTTTTCGCTGCTGCTGCAGAACCGCGGGGAGGACGCGATTCACGACTTTGTCGCGGCGCTGGAGAAAAAACCGGATTTTGCTTCGGCCCGCAACAATCTGCGGCTCGCCATTGCGATGAAAGGCGATTACGACCGCGCCGTCTCCGGCGCGGCCGCCGGCGACCGCGCCGCTGTCCTCAACAATGCGGGCTTCGCTGCAATGCTACGCGGCGACTATACGCAGGCAGAGTATCTGCTCGGACTGGCGATGAAGGCGAAGGGCGAATATTACGCCCGCGCGGCTGCCAATCTCGAGACGACCCACAGCCTCGAGGGGAGCAAGGCGGTTTCCGATGGCGGCCATTCCGTCGCCCCTTGACACCGCCCGCTGGATTGTTGCGACGCTCTTCGCGGCGGTGCTCGCCGTCGCGGCGCTGAGCGACATCAGACATCGCCGAATTCCCAATTGGACCGTGCTTGCGGTCGCGGCGCTTTTTGGAGTCTGGGCGTTTGTCGGGCCAGCGGTTTCCGTCGTGTCGTCGCTTGCGGCAGCCGGCATCGTTCTTTTGACGACGGGTGTGCTCTACGCCTTCGGGCTCCTCGGCGCCGGAGATTCCAAGCTGATGACCGCCGTTGCGCTGTTTGCGGGACTGGGGCATCTGGTCCAATTCGTACTTGTCACCATCATTGCGGGCGGAGTGCTCGCACTTGCGAGCCTTGTCATACAACAAGCCCAAATCTTTGCCATGATTCGAAGCGAAAGCGATTTCGGCCGCGGCATACCCTACGGCGTAGCAATCGCCGTTGCTGGCGCCGTGGTCATGGGCTCTTTCATCGGTGCACATGTATGACGGTTGAATCGACTGCGTTGCATCAAGATGGACTGGCAACGCGGTTCCTGAAGTGGTGTCGGCCGTTCTTCGCAGATCCGCGTAAAGATCGCTCCGGACTTGGAGACCTCGTCAAATTTGTCCCGGCGCTGTTGGTATTTGCTTTGACGGCGATGCGCGCCAACTCGCTGATCCGCGACGGCGATACCTATTGGCGCATCGCCGCAGGCAGATGGATGCTGGCTCATCACGCCATTCTGCATAGTGATCCGTTCTCCTACACCCTCGCGGGACATCCCTGGCTGACCCATGAATGGGTCGCCGAACTCATCATGGCTCTCACGTTTTGGACGGGCGGTTGGCCGGCATTCGATTTGTTGTTCGGGTTGGCAGCGGGGGTGGCTGCGTTCCTGCTTGCACGCCACTTTTTGAAATATCTTGAGCCGATTCCTGCCGTCGTACTGCAGCAACTGGCTCTTTTCTGCATTGTTCCGTACCTCCTGCTGAGGCCGCATTCTCTGGCGATGCCGCTTCTGATTGCATGGACGGGAGCGTTGTTGTCCGCGCGCGATGGAAAACGCGCGCCTCCCTGGACGATACTTATCTTGATGCTTGTGTGGTCAAACCTTCATGCGAGCTTGGTTGTGGGGCTGTTTCTCGTGGCCGTTTTCGCCGCGGAAGACGCGATCGAGTCCGGGAGGTCCTGGCCGCAGGCGGTGCGGCGCTGGCTTCCGTTCGGTTTGGGCGCGCTTCTTGCCGCAATCCTCACGCCACAGGGAATCGCCGGGCTCATATTTCCGCTCAATCTTATATCGGCCACCGCCGTCCTCGCGGCTGTCAACGAATTCCAAAGTAGTGAGGTTACGACCGTCACTCCGCTCGAAGTGCTCCTTCTCGGGTCCATGTTCTTTTGTTTTGTGAGACCGATGCGGCTGCCGTTGGGCCGCGTTCTTCTGTTCTTGTTGCTTGTGCACCTGGCGCTGGAACATCGGCGCGACATATACATTCTCGCCAGCGTGGGTCTCATGGTTCTCGCCAGGCCGATTGCATTGGCGCTCGGACCCGGAGCAGAACGCGCTGGCCAGGAAAAAGGTGTTAAACCGATTTCGAGCGTAGCCGCGTCGAGTTCTGCGCTCGCGGTAGTACTTATCGCCGCCGCCAGGTTTGTCATACCCGCGATTCCGGTCGACAGCCGGGTAGCACCGACTAACGCGCTGGCTCACGTTCCAGCTGAGCTCGCGCGAGAGCCTGTATTCAACGATTATTCCATGGGTGGATATCTGATCTTTCGCGGCATCCGCCCGTTCATCGACGGACGAGGGGACATGTACGGCGACTCGTTCGTGGAGAACTATGCAAGAATCATCAGACCCGACAGACGCGGGATCGAAACCACATTTGCGAAATGCAAGGTGATGTGGACCATATTGATTCCCGACAACGCCGCAAACGAGATTCTGGACATGCTTCCGGGCTGGCGCATTTTGTACAAGGACGAATTTGCAATTGTTCATGTTCGCAACGATTTAGTTGCCCCCGAGCACACCTGAGGCAGTCAGGGGAGGTCTTCGCCCGAATCCGGAGGTTCGGTGTCGAGCGCGGCTGGCGGCGGGATGACGATGGGTTTGCGCGCCGAGCGCGCGAGTGCTGCGTTCAGCGCGGGCAGGGGGCCCGCTTTGATATTCGCCCATCGGCGCTGAACGTCCGCAAGCTTCGATGCGGCGTCATCGACAACCTGGCGCTGCGCTGGCGTCGGCGCGGCATCGACGGCCTCCAGATCCGTCTCGACCTCTGTGAGGATCGTGTCGACCGATTCGAAAGTCGGTGCGCCCGCGGCCGGCTTTTGCCGGACCTGGCGCCCAAGCGCGTGGAGCGCGTCGGCCGGTTTTTTCTGCTCAGGCGCTTGTGTGTCGGTGTCGTCTCCTTCTGTACCGGACGATTTTTCGTCCGGAAACAGCGCATCGAGTTGTTTCAGTACGGATTTTCTTTCCCCGTAGAATTCGCGTGTTTGTGCGAGCAATTGTGCAATCCGCTGCGAGAGATCAAACGACGCTTTCAGGTCGGCTTGCGTCGCCTTGATCCGCGGGTCTTCGGCGACATGCAACGGCGCGGTGTATGTGTGGCCGTTCGCGCTCAGCACCACGGTGTAGTTCCCCGGAAGCACATAAGGCCCCTCCGGTTTTATCGGCGTCCCGCGGCCCCACACGGCGGCGATGCTGTAGGAATAGCTGATGGCCGGCGGCCGCTCGGCGTGAAGATTCCAGATGAAGCGATGAAACCCGGCCGTCGTTTCGAGGGGCCGGGGTGGTTTCAACCAGGCGGCGGCGAAATAGCGTTCTGCATGGGGCTCCCCGGGCTTCGCATTGCTCGCGAAATGTCGCACCAGCGCTCCCTTTCCATCGCGGATGTCGAGCGTCACGGGACCGCTCGCGCGATTGCCCAGCCAATAATCGATGATCGCACCCGCTGGGGGATTCTCGCCTTGCGGTGTTTCGGGCGGCAGCGGTGTGTCGACATTGTTGTCGGAATGCACGCGCCACGCCGCTGCGGGTGTGAAGAGATGCGCATCTTCGGTATCCGGCGCCGCCTGGCGAAGGGCCGTGACATCGTCGAGCAGCCAGATCGCGCGTCCTTGCGTTGCCGCAACGACGTCGTCCCCGTGCACGAGAAGGTCTGTCACCCAGGCGGTCGGAAGATTCCGGCCGAGCGGCGACCAATGCGCGCCGTCGTCGATGGAGACGAAGACTCCCGCATCCGTTCCTGCGTACAGAAACCCGGGTTTGACCGGATCGGCGCGCACGACGCTCACGAAATGATCGCGTGGAAGATCGCCCGATATCTCCCGCCAGCTCTTGCCGTAATCGCGCGTGCAGAAAATGTGCGGCTGGAAATCGTCGATGCGATGACCGTCCACTGCCGCATACACCACGCCCGGCTCGCGCGCGGACACATCGATCGCNNTGCTCCAATGCGCGCCGCCGTCTTTTGTGAGCTGGATGAGGCCATCGTCCGTGCCGACCCAGATCTCGCCCGCGCCAAGCGGTGACGGCTCGATAGCGGAGATGCTGCCATAACCGCAGGCGATGGCGTCGGTCTGCTTGACGTCGCCGCTGCAATTCTTCGCGTCCGCGCGCTTGCCGGTGAGATCGCCGCTGATCGCCGTCCAGTGCGTTCCCCGATCCTGCGTGCGGAACAGCACCTGCCCGCCCAGATGGAGCGATGCGGGTCCNNCACCTGCGCGCCGAGATAGAGCGATCCGGGACCGGCACGTGAGGCCACGAGCGGCGTCACCCACAGATAATGATAGCGAACGAGCGTCGGTCTCCTGCCGTAGCTGGATTCCGGCCATGGCGAGATGTCCGTCACCTGTCCCGTGCGCGCGTCCCACCGGGATACGCGCCCGCCAAGGCCGGAATCGTAGACGATCTCGGGATCGGCAGAATCCGGAATGTCGTAATCGCGTTCGTCGCCGCCCACGGGGTGCCAGTCGCGCGTGGTGATCGCGCCGTAGTCGCTGCGGCTCGCGATGGCCACCGTTCCCGAATCCTGCTGGCCGGAATAAATCCAGTATGGAAAGCGGTTGTCGGCAGCGACGTGATAGAACTGCCCCGTCGGCTGATTGTACCAGCTGCTCCAGCTGCGGCCGCCGTCCACGCTTACCACCGCGCCCTGGTCGCTGCCCGTGATCATGTGATCGGGATGCAGCGGATTGATCCAGACGTGATGATAGTCGTCGCCGCCGGGAGCGCCCTTGAAGATGTCGCAGCTCTTGCCGCCGGCCGTGCAGCGGCGAATGGATTGACCCACCGTGTACACGGTGCCGGGATCGTTCGGCGCGACCGCGAGACGGCTCGCGTACGAGCTCGTGAAAGCTTTCTCCTCGTTGACGCGCATCCAGTGCGCGCCGCCGTCGTCGGACCGGTACAGGCCGGCGGAAGATTTGGAATCGATATCCGCGTAAACGCGCGTTCCGCCGGAGATGTGAGCCGCTGCAAGCCCGATGCGGCCGAGCGGTTCTTGCGGCCATCCTCCGCCTGACAGTCTTGTCCAGCTCACGCCGCCATCGATCGATTTGTAGATCGCGCTGCCGCGCCCGATGACCGGCGTGAAGTAGCTCTGCCACGGATATTGATGCGCCTCCCAGGCGGAGGCAAAAAGAATTCGTGAGTCTTTCGGATCGCTCGCAATGTCGACGACGCCGGTCCAGTCGTTGATCTTGAGCACGTGCGACCAGGTCTTGCCGCCGTTGGTGGAACGGAAAAGTCCCCGCGCAGGGTTGGGACCGAAGAAATGTCCCTGTGCGCCCACCAGCACGACATTCGCATCAGTGGGACTGATCCAGATCGCGCCGATGTAGCGTGTGTCCTGAAGCCCCAGTGACGTCCAGCTCGTTCCGCCGTCCGTCGATTTGTAAACGCCCATGCCGGCCGCAATATCGTAGCGCGGCTCGGGCTGGCCGGTGCCGACATAGATCACGTTCGGATTGGAAGGCGCGCTGGCAAGCGCGCCCACCGAAGCCGCGGGTCCGTGCTGAAACAGCGCAGACCACGTCCGGCCCGCATCGACGGTGCGCCAGATGCCGCCGCCCGCTGCGGCGAAATAGAACACATCGGGCTGGCTCGGGATGCCTTCGGCCATGGTTGCCCAGCCGCCGCGAAACGGTCCCAGCTGGCGCCATTCGAGACCCTTCGCAACATCGCTGCTGATATCGCTGAGCGCCGGAGGCGCGGCGGCAAACAGCGCGACCGTGAAAATAGCTGTCGAAATCCCGCGTCTCATCTCGTTCCCTTCGAACATGTCCCGTATGCCGAATCATCGCGCGCCGCGATCGTTTGCAATTCCGTTCCGTCCGGTCTCGGGAACTGCGCTGATTTGACCGCTTGCCAGAGCCCAGGTCTGGTTAACTTATGATGCTGATGCTCTACGGCCGGCAAGGGCCATGCGGGGCAAAATGGGGAGGGAACGAAATGAGAATCTTCGTTGCAGCAGCAGCTTTGTGTGCGGCGTTCGTGCCAGTGCACGCGATGGCCGCGAGCCCATTCGACGGGACATGGAAACAGGATATCGCCTCGGCAAAGATGTCGCAGGAGCCCGATGCCTATGTTCTCACGGGCGGAATGTTCACGTGCAAAAGCTGTGTTCCGTCTTATACGGTCAAGGCGGACGGCTCAGATCAACCTGTGTCCGGCAATCCGTATACGGATATGGTGGCCGTCAACGCGTCCGATGCGCACAACATCGTGCTGACGGACAAGAAGAACGGAAAGACGACCGAAACTCTTACGTTCAAGGTCGCACCCAACGGCAGGACCATCGATGTCGACTTCAAGGGCACCAGCGAGAACGGCGCATCATATTCGGGCACGGGCGGGCTCAAGCGGGTCGCCAAGGGTCCCGCGGGTTCAGGGCCCATTTCCGGCTCGTGGATGAGGACGGGTCTGACCAACGCATCCGACAGTATCGTGACCACAACCTACAAGGTCGACGGCGAGATGCTGACGATGACCGATCCGACCGGCGACACGTACACGGCAAAAATGGACGAGACCGAGGCGCCAGTTAAGGGAAATCCCGGGATTACCACCGTGACGGTGAAAAAAATGGGTCCGCGCACGATCCTGGAGACTGACAAGCGGAACGGCAAGATCGTCGAGACCGCAAAGTCCACGGTCTCGAGAGATGGAAAAACGATGACCGTCGTCCACAACGACAAGCTGCGTCACCGCGTGACGACCTACACGGAAAACAAACAATAGGCCGGCGGAATCGCCTGCAGTGAATATGCGAGGGCCCGGGCGACCGGGCCCTTTTTCTGTCCAGCTGGGAGCAGCCGACGCCGCGCGGTAACAGCTTAGCGGCCGCGAAATGTGTGCTTTCGATGGTGTGTAATTAAAGCGCGATCTGGGACAAATCTGGATGGAAGCCGCAGCTTCTGCGATCCGAACGATGCGAGCGCGGCTCGTGCGACCTCGGGAAGACGCTTCGAGTACACGACATGGTAATCATCATCGAAGGTAATTAGTCCATGATCGAATGCGCGGTCGTGAAGAGCGTTCAGGCAAATTCCATTTTGAGGAGCAATGCGGATGTCCTTGTTGTCAGCCCAAGGCACGATGTGGCTCGCGACCAAGAGACTAGACTCATCGATGCCCGTTAAAGCGCATTTGTTTTCGTACGAGGCGAGCACCAGACGTCTGAAGAAGTCCTGATTCCGTCGCATCTTTACGATTCCCAAAACATCCAAATCTTCAGGAAGCAACTCTGGCCCAAGTTCATATTTTTCAGCTTCTTCGGCGAAGCTGCGCCCAAGCTCAAACTCTCGCACTGCGAGCGCCGCCGTCATGTCGACGAAGAACTCCGTCCAAACCTCTCGATCCAATCTGCTCGAGTTGGTCATGCCGCTTTGCTTCAAAGTCGGATCCAAGCTCGCGAAGTTCGTCATTTTCAGTGCGACAGCCAATGGCGTTCTCCCCAACTGCGAGGCTATTTGCTGGACTTGCGGATTGCGAGAATGAATACGTCCGAAAGGTGTTAGACAATAGAGCTTCAGAACTTGCAGCAATTCATCCTTTGTCCAAGGCCGTCTTTCCATCAAACCATGCCCGAAAACCAGCCTGTGGCGTTTGCGGCGCGAAGGCGTTCGATCAGTTCATCCGCCGTGAAAGGGCAGAGCGCAGGTTCGGTCGGTTCAATGCTGTGGAACTCGTGAAGCATGTGATCGTCAGCGTTTTGCACGTCAGGCACGAGGCTGGGGATTCCAATGGTATCCGGCACAAAATTGTCGCTGTGCAGCAGATGAGGGCGCAGATCGTCCAATGAGAGTGTTCCGAGAACGTAGAATTCTCCCCAGAATTTGTAATTGCCCGCGTCCCGATACAGGTAGGTTATCTTCTGCGTCTTGCTTACTTGGCGCGATTTCCACGGGCTAACGAGACGCGGTTCAGAGGCTCTGTCCATCTACCGCACGTGGATCAGCGTTTGAACCTTCGTCCACTAAGCCGTCAACCCCGCGCGCCAGTTCACTTGTGCGTGGTACCATTCGTGCCCCTTGTTTTCGCCGGTTTGCGAGGAAGGAGCGGGCGGCTTCCTGCAGCAAATATTCCGGAATCGTTGCACGGCATTGCTGCCCCCCTTATTCCAAGGCTCATGGCCGCCCACATTCGGGACAAAATCCGGCTATAGATTCCGGGGAGCCAGATCGATATTACCTCCTTTCATCCCACGGAACGATTGACAGCAAGAGGAACCATGCAGAAGGGCTTCAGAGAGAAAAGCTTCGGCGACCGGTTGAGCGAGGGGGCCAAAGCGAAGCAGGCGCAGCGCGAGCGGGCACACGCGAATTCGCCGGCCAACGATCCTGAGTTCGCCGGGCGCCAGGAAGGGCGCCGTCTTGCGCAGCTCGCCAGAACCGCGCGGGAGGAAGAGCGCCGGCAGGCGAAGCTCGCGGCTCTGGAGAGCGAAGCGGCCAAGAGAAAGGCGGCCGAAGCGACGCGCGCAGCGGAGCTCAAGGCCCAAGCGGAGGCCCGCGAGGCGGAGCGCGTCGAGCTGGCGCGCCGCAAGAAGGAGCGCGAGGCCGAGCAAAAGGTCGCCCGCGACGCCCGCTATGCCGGGCGGCAGGCGCGGAGAAAATAAGGGGTGGCCGGGCGGTCGCTATGTCAAGCGAGCAGCCAAAGTCTTCTATCTGTCGCCGCCTGGAGGCAAATGACTCTGGCTCCTTTTCCTTTCTTTGCTCTTTCTACACGCAAGGGTTGCGGCTAATATTGCGCTGGAGTTGCGGGCAGGGGCGCCCGGCGCAAATCGCCGACATCGTCAATTTCGTCGGCAAGTTCCCTACCCGCGTCATCATCGGACTATTTCCGGTGCGGTGCATTCCGCCCGCGGCCGGTAAACCTGAAGAGGGGGATCAAAATGAAAATATTCGTTGCAGCAACGCTTCTCGCCATTGCGTTCGCGCCCGTGCAGGCCATGGCAGAAAACGGCTTCGATGGAACCTGGAAGGGCGATGTCAGCTCAGCGCAAATGCCCAAGAAACCCGATGTGTCTGTGCTCAAGGACGGCATGTATACTTGCAAGACGTGTGCTCCGGCCTACACAATCAAGGCCGACGGCACGGACCAGGCCGTCACCGGACATCCCTATTTCGACACGGAAGCGATCAAGGTGGTCGACGATCACACGATTCAGGTAACCGACAAGAAAGCCGGAAAGACCGTCACCACTTCGACAGTAACAGTCGCGCCAGACGGCAAGACCGCTACCTTCGAATTCACCGACAGCAGCAACAGCAACGGAGCGCCGGTAACGGGCAAAGGCACAAGCAAGCAGGTCGCGAAAGGGCCGGCCGGCTCTCATGCCACTTCCGGTTCGTGGATCACCACAAGCTTCGCGAGCCTTTCCGACAACGGCGTGACGGTCACCTACAAGACCGACGGCGACATGCTGACGATGACCGACCTGACGGGACAGTCGTACACCGCGAAAATGGATGGAACGGAAGCACCCTTCAAAGGCGATCCAGGCGTTACCAGCGTTACGGTGAAAATGACCGGCAAACGCACGCTGGTGGAAACCGACAAGCGTGACGGAAAAGTCATCGGCAGGGCGACATCCACTCTGAACAAGAGCGGCACGGCGATGCACGTGTCGTATTATGACGCTCTGCACGCGCGCACAACGACCTACCCGGCGACGAAGCAATAGGCGGTCAGCCTCCAAGCGTCGAATAAATGCAAGGGCCCGGGCGACCGGGCCCTTTTTTTTCGCAATCTTCGCGATGGCTGGGCCGTTGTCCCAGTAGGTGCCAAATTAAATTCACCGCGCCAAAATATAGCGTGTCATCCCCGCGAAAGCGGGGATCCAGTCAGCACAGCGCTGCGATTGGATTCTCGGGCATCGCCAGGTTAAATTTGCGAGTCTTCCCTCGCAACGCTTTACATCTGGGTCCCCGCTTTCGCGGGGATGACACGCTTCTTGGGAAGTGGCCTCTGGTTTTCTAAGAAAGAGGGGCACGCGGAGTACGCGGAGAAGAAAGAGCTCAACCCTCTGATTGTCATGGCCCGCATGCGCGGGCCATAAGGGGACGGAAAATCCTCCGCGGTCTCCGCGTGCCCACTCTTAGAGACGATCCAAGAAGTTCGGATTCAGGAGCAAGCATTTGATCTGGCCAGGCGTCGCATCATGAGCTTGATCATGGCGAGGCGGATGAAGGCGACAACGGTGCGTGCGTAGCGTTCGAAGTCACGCATCAGGCGTCGGTTCCTGCTGATCCACGCAAGTGTTCTCTCGACGATCCATCGTTTGGGTAGCACGACGAACTTGTGCAACTCGTTCCGCTTGACGACTTCGATGACCCAGTTTCCGGTGCTTGCGGCAGCCAGTGCCGCACGTGGCCCCTGGTATCCGCCATCGGCGAAGATGCGCAGGATGAAGGGCCACATGGCACGTACGCGTGGGCTGAGCACAAGCGCTGCGCCGTCGCGATCCTGAATGTCGGCAGGGTGGACGGCAACGCTCAGCAGGAGGCCGAGCGTGTCGACGAGTATATGTCTCTTGCGGCCCGTGACCTTTTTGCCGGCGTCCCCCGGATCCGGCTTCGTGTTTGGACCGGAGAGATGTC
>PKWC01000046.1 GCA_003131925.1 Alphaproteobacteria bacterium
CAAGCGCGTCGAACAGCTCGCCCATGCCAGTTCCATGTTCGGCCGAGACGTCTACGGTCTCGCCGAATCCCCATTTGCGCGCGTCCGCTAGATCGGCAGTACGCCCTTCACACTTGTTCGCAACGAGGACAACCGGTTTGCCGGAGCGCCGAAGCGCCTGTGCAATGATGTCGTCTCCGGCGGTGACGCCCCCGCGCGCATCGATGACAAACAGGCAGACGTCTGCCTGGCGGATTGCAGCAAGCGTCTGCTCGGTCATGCGTTGCGAGAGACTGCCCTGCGCGCCCATGTCGAATCCCGCTGTGTCGACGAGGCGGAAATTGAGGTCGCCCCATTCCACGGCGGTTTCCTGGCGATCGNNCGGTTGAACAGGGTCGATTTGCCCACATTGGGACGGCCAAGAATTGCAACCGCGGGCGGCATGACGTTTGTGCTCCGCCCCAGACAGGATCAGCGCATCGCGACCAGCTGGGCGGCATTCGTCAAGAGATAAAGCGTGCCGTTGGCCACCACAGGGGGAATATAGGTGCCGTCAGGAATATCGATGCGGCCCAGGAGGTCTCCCGAATAGGGAGAAAGCGAAACCGCCTTTCCTGCCGACGAGACGAGGATAAGACGATCGGAAACGAGAACCGGTCCCGACCAGTCGATCGGGTCGTCGTGGTTGGCTGGATCGCCCCAGCGCGACAATTGATGAACCCATTTGACGCGGCCGTCCTTGCGCTGGAGGCAGAGCACCTGTCCGTCCGTCGTCAGCACATAGACGAAATCGCCTGCAGCCCACGGCGTCTGAATTCCCCCCACGTCGCGCGACCACACGCGTTCGCCGGTGTTGAGATTAATCGCCGCCATCATGCCAGAATGGCTGATGGCAAACACCATGTCGCGGTCGACGACCGGGCGGCCGGCGATGTCATCGAGTTCGGAAAGAGCCGTGACGTTGCCGGATTTTGTCAGCATGTCGTTCCATGCGGCGCGGCCATTGTTGACGCGAATCGCATAGAGCTCGCCCGAGGAATACGGGACGATCACGTATTCGCCTGCGACCGCGGCGCTGGTGCTGGTGAGGATTCCGGCCGATTCGGAGATGCCTTGATGGTCCCAAAGCGTGCGGCCGTCACTCTCCGATAGCGCAACGAAATGATTATCCTGTGAGGAAACGAACACACGGCCGCCGTTCGCCACAGGGGCATTGACGATCGGCACTTCGAGGTCGGACTTCCACAGTTGTTTGCCGGTCGCGGCGTCGAGAGCGAATACGCTACCGAAGCCGGTGCTCACGAACACCTTGCCTGTGTCGAAAGCCGCGCCGCCGCCGAATCCCTTCGACGGATCGATGGACATGTCGGGTCCCAGCAAGCCGAAGAGGGTGAAGTCGTCTGGACCTTGCGGTGCGAGGCTCTTGTCCCACAGCGGCCTGCCGTTGCGAGCGTCGAACGCAAAAATATGGGCTTGGGAATCGAGAACGAAGACGCGCCCTTCTGCGACAACGGGCGGCGCGGTCAATCGCGAATCGTCGTCCGAACCTTTCCCCGCATCGGCTTGCCAGGCCGTCCGAAGCGGACCTGCGGCCTGGAGATGATACATCGCGTTCGCCGCATACCCGCCGGGCTCGGGCCATTCCTTGTTCGTGTAAGGAGGAGGCAGCAAAACCTCCGTTTTCGCCAGGTCCGGATCCGGCTTGAGCGAGATGTCCGTCGCCATGACGGAGATGCGTTCGCCTTTCAACTTCACCTTTTTGGTCGCGCTGAACCAGCCCGATACGGTGTCCGTAACACCGCCAAACGTATCGCAACCGGCCAGAGCAAGCGCACACGCAAGGCAAATGGTTGCGCGCAACGAATTGACCTTCATTTGGCTGGCGGACCTCCGGAGGGGTTGGGGGACGCGTTGGACGATTTTTCAGGCTTCGGCGGCGGCACGCTGCCGTAGTTTGCGTCGCCGCCGGCCTTCAGGAATCTGGCCATGGCGGCAGCCCTGGTGCGAAGCGCCGATTGCGCGTCGGATTCGGCGGCGATGCGTTCATAGGCTTTCAGTGCCTCGGCTGTTCTGCCTAATCGCAGATCTTCATAAGCAAGTACTTCACGCGCCATATTGTGCCAGGGATTGGAGGGATCCGTGAGGGGCGCGAGCAACGTTTCCACTTCCGATCTTGGCGCCCCGTCCGCGATTGCCCAGGCGGCGTGAAGGCGTGAGACGGCGCCTAGATAGACATCGCTCCCCTCGGCGATCTGTTTGTAAATCCGTATCGCGTCGACGCGCCTGCCTGAGGCAAACAGCGCGTCGGCTTCGGCGAGCCTCGAGACCTGCGCATATCCGCCCGGCGCGCTTTTGGCGAGACTCACAAACCTGGCTGCCGCGGCAGCAGGCTGGCCGCGCTCCAGCAGCTGCGAAGCGGCTACAAACGTGGCCGAGGCTTTGAGCGCCTCGCGCTGCTCGTAGACGCGATAGAGCTGCACACCTGCCGCGCCGATCACAACCAGCGCTGCCAGCGCGATGATGTGATCGCCATATTTCTTCCAGAGCTTCTCGAAGCGCTCGCGGCGTACCTCTTCCTCGACTTCGCGAAAAATGTCTGACACGGAATTGGTCCTTCTGGCGGAAGTGAGCCGCCATTCTCTGCTTTGAACCGGCGTGAGTCCGGTGGTCTCGGGCTGCCTGTGAACTTGACCTTCAGCCCGCGCGCTTCATCTTGTAGATATTTTCCTCCCCGGGAAAGCGGCGCGCTCGCACGTCGGAAGCGTAGGACCTCACCGCCGCTTCGATGTCGGCGCCCATGTTCGCGTATTGGCGCACGAACTTCGCCGGCCGCGGGTTGAGGCCCAGCATGTCTTCCATGACCAGAATTTGACCGTCGCATTCAGCCGACGCGCCGATGCCGATCGTCGGGATGGCGATCTGCCGCGTAATCTTTGCGGCCAGCGGCTCCGCCATCCCTTCGAGGACGACCGCAAACGCGCCCGCCTCGGCGACGGCCTGCGCATCTGCCTCGATCGCAGGCCATTCCTCGGCAGTTCGGCCTTGCGTCTTGAATCCGCCAAGCACCTGAATCATCTGGGGCGTCAGGCCGATATGCCCCATGACGGGAATGCCGCGAAGCGACAGATAGCGAATCGTTTCCGCCATACGCGCGCCGCCTTCCAACTTGACGGCGCTGCATCCGGTTTCCTGGACGACGCGCGCGGCGTTGCGGAACGCGATCTCGGGATTTTCCTCGTAGGATCCGAATGGCATGTCGATCACGATCAGAGCGCGCCGCGAGCCACGCATGACGGCTTTGCCGTGAAGGATCATCATGTCGAGTGTCACGCCGAGCGTGTTTTCCATGCCGTGCATGACCATGCCAAGCGAATCGCCCACCAGTATCAGATCGACGTGCTCGTCGAGCAGGCGTGCGGTGTGGGCATGATAGCAGGTGAGGCAGACCACCGGCTTCGCATTCTTGTGGGCGCGAATTTCGGGGACGGTGGTACGTCTGGTTTCGCTTACCGCCGACATGCTGCTCGCTCCGAAAATCGATAGGGATCGTCCAGCTTCAGTCTACAGGAAAATTCAGGTCGCTGCTTCTTCTTCGGCGGCCGGTCCGGCACCCTCCTCGAAAAGCTCAGCCACGGCCTGTTGCGACTCCTCCTCCGGCGCCTGCTCCGCGAGTACATCCTCGCCGCGGGCCTGCCGTTCGGCCTCGTCCTCCGTCCGCGCGACATTGATCGTCACGTGGACCCGCACTTCGGGATGGAGCACGATCGCGACCGGGAACAGACCGATTGTCTTGATCGCCTTGTCGAGCGGGACCTGCGAACGGCTCACCGTAAAACCGCCGGCGCCAACCACATCGGCGATATCGCGCGGCGATACCGAACCGTACAACTGACCCCTGTCGCCCGCCTGGCGAAGCAGAACGAAGCGCTTGCCCTCGAGCTTGCCCGCAACCGCCTCTGCCTCGGATTTGCGCTCGAGATTGCGCGTTTCCAACTGGGCACGTTGCGTCTCGAAATAGGAGCGGTTCTGTTTGGTGGCGCGCAACGCCTTTTTCTTCGGCAGAAGATAGTTGCGCGCGAAGCCGTCCTTCACTCTTACCACGTCGCCCATCTGGCCGAGCTTGCCGACGCGTTCGAGTAAAANNCGTCGCCCATCTGGCCGAGCTTTTCGACCCGTTCAAGAAGTATCACCTGCATCTGCCGCTCCTATCTCACGACGTACGGCAGCAGCGCCATGAAGCGTGCGCGTTTGATTGCGAGCGCGAGCACCCGCTGCTTTCTGGTCGAGACGGCCGTGATGCGAGACGGAACGATCTTTCCGCGTTCCGAAATGAAGCGCTGCAGCAGCTTCACGTCCTTGTAGTCGATCCGCGGCGCATTCGCGCCCGAAAAGGGACAGGTTTTCTTGCGGCGGAAGAAGGGCCGACGCTGGCCTCCAGCCTGGCTCATTGTGGTGCCTCCTGGGTTTCTGCCTCGGGCTTACGTTCGCCGCCCTCGCGCTCGCGGCGCGCCT
>PKWC01000113.1 GCA_003131925.1 Alphaproteobacteria bacterium
TGGCCAAATATTTCGCCATCATACCGGCGATGTTTGCGGCGTTTTATCCGGCCTTGAACGTGGTCAATGTGATGCGCCTGCACTCGCCGCAGAGCGCAATTCTGTCAGCCGTCATCTTCAATGCCTTCATCATCATCGCGCTTATTCCCCTCGCTCTCAGAGGCGTGAAGTATCGGCCCCAGAGTGCGGGCCGCCTGCTTGCCCGCAATCTCTTCATCTACGGCGCCGGCGGCGTCATTGTCCCGTTCATCGGCATCAAGGGGATCGACCTGTTGATGACGGCGATCGGCGTCNNGCGTCGTCTAAGGAGCAATTCAAATGCTGAGAGAGATTCGTCCCGCAATCCTGATGGTGGTTTTGTCCACTCTGCTTTTCGGCCTTGCCTATCCCCTTGGAATGACCGGCCTCTCGCAGGTGCTATTCCCCTGGCAGGCGAACGGCAGCCTGTTGATGAGGAACGGCCAAGTGGTCGGTTCCGCCCTGATCGGACAGAATTTCACGAGCGCCAAATATTTCCATGGCCGGCCGTCAGTCACGACGGACACGGACGCGAAAGGCAAAACAATCAGCTCTCCCTACAATGCGGCCAATTCGTTAGCCTCAAATCTCGGCCCGACCAGCAAGGCGCTGCTCGACAGAATTAAGGGCGATACAAAGACACTGAAAGCGCAGAACGCGGCGCCCGTCCCCGTCGATCTGGTGACGTCGTCTGCAAGCGGCCTCGACCCCGATATCACGCCAGCCGGTGCGTATTTTCAGGTCCCTCGCGTGGCAAAGGCCCGCGGGTTTTCCGAGGATCGGGTTCGCGCGCTTGTCGATCAGCACATCGAAGGCCGATGGATCGGGCTTTTCGGGGAGCCCCATGTAAATGTGCTCAAGCTTAATCTGGCGCTGGATGATTTGCAGACTGCTAGGAGGTAATTCGTATCGCATCCCAACTCCCCGCTTGCGGGGGAAATCCGTTCCCCACCCGCGCGGGGAAGGCCCGAAAGGTGATTCCCCCAATCCCCTCCGGCCGGCTCGCGACCCGGTATTTCTCCTGCAAGCGGGGAGTATGGCTTCAACTTCCGCTGTCGCCGCATTTCGGCCTTTGCGCGATCCCCTCCCCTATTCGTGACGAGGGGACTACTCTCGTCAGATGACCGATGATTCAGCCCGCCCCTCGCCGGAAGCGCTTCTTGAGCAAGCGGCGAAGGAAGGCCGCGGCCGATTGAAAATCTTTCTCGGCGCCGCGCCGGGGGTCGGCAAGACCTATGAGATGTTGTGTCAGGCCCGGCAGCGCAAGCTGGAAGGTGTCGACGTCGTCATCGCAGTTGTGGAAACGCACGGCCGTGTCGAAACCGACCTGTTGACCAAGAGCATCGAGAAAATTCCCAAGAAGCGCGTCGCCTACAAGGGCCGGGTCCTGGCCGAAATGGATCTGGACGCCGTCCTCCAGCGCCGGCCGAAGCTCGCGCTGGTGGATGAACTCGCGCACACGAATATCGAGGGCAGCCGCCATCCCAAGCGTTACATGGATGTGGAAGAGCTGCTCGCAGCCGGCATCGACGTCTATACCACGCTCAACGTGCAGCACATCGAGAGCCTGAACGACGTCGTGGCGAAAATCACGCGCGTGCGCGTGAGCGAAACCGTGCCGGATTCCATTCTGGATCGCGCCGACGACGTCGAGCTTGTCGATATCACGCCCGAAGACCTCCTGCACCGATTGAAGGAAGGGAAAGTCTATCTCCCCGAAGCGGCCGAGCGTGCGGCCCAGCACTATTTCGTTCCCGGAAACCTGACCGCGCTGCGCGAGCTTGCATTGCGCCGGACGGCGCAGCGCGTCGACGAGCAGATGGTCAGCTATATGCGGGCGCACGCGATCCAGGGTCCGTGGGAAGCGGGCGAGCGGGTGCTCGTCTGCGTGAACGAGCGGCCGGGAGCGAGCGCACTTGTGCGCTACACACGCCGATTGGCCGATCGGCTTCATGCGGCCTGGACGGCAATCCATGTCGAGACTCCCCGCACGAGGGAACTGAGCGAAACGGAGCGTGATCGCGTCGCGGCTGCGCTTCGAGTCGCCGAGCGGCTCGGTGGACAGGCCGTCAGCGTGCCGGCCTCAAGCGTCGCCGATGGCGTGATCGACTACGCGCACGCCAACAACTTTACCCATATCGTCACCTCGACGGCACAACGCAACTGGTGGTCCGAGCTCCTTCGCGGCTCCGCCGCGCACGAAATCATTCGCCGTGCCGGCGACATCAGCGTGCACGTCGTTCCGGAGCAATTGACGCGGGCAATGAAGGGCCCGGCGCAACGCGCGCCCTACTCTTCTAACGATGGGAGATCCTCCACCTGGGATTCCAAGTCGTACGCCGGAAGCCTCGGCATGGTCATCGCCGCCCTGCTGATCGGTCTGCTGCTGCAAAGGTTCGGGATCACAAATGTCGCCCTCGTATTCCTCACTGCGGTCCTGACCTGCGCGATCACCTATGGGCTCTGGCCGTCGCTGTTCGCCTGCCTTGTTGCGACATTGGCTTACAATTTCTTCTTCCTGCCGCCGCTCTACACCTTCACGATCGCCGATCCGGAAAACGTCGTCGCGCTGTTCTTCTTCACCGTTGTCGCGCTGATCGCGAGCTATCTGTCGGCGCGCGTGCGCGCGCAGGCCCTGACGGCGCGGGAGCGCGCTGCGACCACCGAGAACCTCTATCTGTTCAGCCGCAAGCTCGCGGGCGTTTTCACGCTCGACGATCTTTTGTGGGCCGCCGCGTTCCAGTTTGCCCAGATGCTCAAGGTGCGCGTTGTGATCCTCCTTCCTGAGGGATCGAGCATCGCCGTGCGCGCGGGCTATCCTCCGGAAGACACGCTCGATGAGGCCGATCTGGCGGCGGCCAAATGGGTTTGGCAACACTCAACTCCCGCCGGACGCGGCGCCGACACGCTGCCCGGCGCCAAACGTCTCTTTCTGCCGATGCGAACCGGGCGCGGCACGGTGGGCATCGTCGGCCTCGATTGCGATCGGCCTGGCGCCTTGCTCACGCCCGATCAGCGGCGCCTCTTTGATGCGCTATCCGACCAGGCGGCATTGGCGATCGAGCGCATCAACCTGTCGGAGGACATCGATCGTGCACGCATCGCCGCAGAGACAGAACGCCTGCGTTCCGCACTCCTCACCTCCATCTCGCACGATCTCAGAACACCGCTGGCCTCCATCCTCGGTTCGGCCACCAGCCTCAGCAGCCAATGGGGAAATCTGGACGAACGCGCACGAGAAGAATTGACAGGAACGATCCAGGAGGAGGCCGAGCGGCTGAACCGCTTCATCGCGAACCTTCTGGATATGACGCGGCTCGAATCCGGAGCAATTGAGCCGCGGCTCGACTTCGTGGATCTGGGAGACGTGGTGGGCAGCGCAATCCGCCGCGCCTCCGGCGTCCTCGCTTGCCATCAAATCCAGATCAACCTCGCGGCGGATCTGCCGATGCTCAGGCTTGATCCCGTCCTCTTCGAACAGGTGCTGTTTAATGTGCTCGACAACGCCGCAAAATATGCGCCGCCAGGTACGAAAATCGAGCTGCGTGCCCGACAGGACGGCGATCTCGTTCGCCTGGAAATAGAAGATGAGGGCGACGGCATTCCCGCCAACGACCTCGAGCGCATCTTCGACAAGTTCTATCGCGTGCAGGCCATGGACCGGAAACGCGCGGGAACCGGACTGGGCCTTGCGATTTGCCGGGGCTTCGTCGAAGCGATGGGCGGGACTATTCGCGCCGGCAATCGAAGTGACAAACGCGGCGCCCTGATCAGCATTACCTTGCCGGTTCCTGCCGAACAGCCGCGAGAGCGCGCCGCATGACGAGTGGTCCTCAGCGCGTTCTCGTTGTCGACGACGAGCCGCCGATCCGGCGGTTCCTGCGCACGAGTCTCTCGTCGCAAGGCTACCAGGTTATCGAGGCCGAGGACGGCCCATCGGCGCGCGAGATATTGCGCCAGAATACGGCCGATGTTTTGGTGCTCGATCTTGGGCTGCCCGGGCTGGACGGCTTTGAAATCATCAAGCAATTGCGCGACTCCGGATCCACACTGCCGATCATCGTTCTGTCGAGCCGCACCGATGAGGCCGGCAAGGTCCGCGCACTCGACCTCGGTGCGGATGATTATGTCACCAAGCCCTTCGGCATGGACGAGTTGCTGGCGCGTCTGCGCGCCGCACTGCGTCATCGCCTGCAGCAGCAGGGCGAGAGGCCGATCTTCCGCGTTGACCATCTTGCCGTTGATCTCGTGCGCCGCGTCGTGACGGTGCAAGAGCGCGAGGTGAAGCTCACGCCGCGCGAGTACGATCTCCTGCGGACGCTCGTCGCTCATGCAGGCAAGGTGCTGACGCACCGCTTCCTGCTGCGCGAAGTGTGGGGTTCGGAAACCGATGTCGCTTACCTTCGTATCTATGTCCGCACGCTCCGCCAGAAAATCGAAGCCGATCCGGATCGCCCGCAACTGATCACGACCGAACAAGGCGTGGGCTACCGGCTCAAGGCGCCGGATTAAAAAACGTGCTTTGACGATGCGCGCGATGGTTCTGGAAAAATCGGGAGCTCCACTCGTGCCGAGAGAGCTCGCACCGCGCATGCTTTCGCGCGGCGAAGTTCGCATTCGCGTATCCGCCTGTGCGGTATGCCGCACCGATTTGCATGTCGTCGATGGTGAACTGTCCGATCCCAAATTGCCCATCGTGCCGGGCCACGAAATCGTCGGCCGTATCGAAGAAATCGGCGCAAGCGTCGAAGTTCTGAAAACGGGTGATCGTGTCGGCGTTCCATGGCTTGGCTGGACCTGCGGCGTGTGCGACTTCTGCCGGCGCGGTGAGGAGAATCTCTGTCCCAACGCGCGCTTCACGGGCTACCAGATCGATGGAGGCTTCGCCGAAGAAACCATCGCCGATGCGCGCTACGTCTTTCCGCTCCCGGGCGTCTACACCGACGAGGAAGCGGCGCCACTCATGTGCGCGGGGCTGATCGGTTGGCGTGCGCTCAAGGCCGCGGGCGATGCGCCGAGACTGGGCTTCTACGGCTTTGGCGCCGCCGCGCATCTTGCGGTCCAGGCGGCGCGCCATCGCGGTCAGGACGTCTATGGATTCGTGCGTCCCGGCGACGAAAAGGCGAAGGCGTTTGCGCGCGCGATGGGGGCGGTGTGGGCGGGAGACTCGAACGCCGCGCCCCCCGTGCCGCTCGACGCGGCGGTCATTTTTGCACCGGTGGGAGAGCTTGTGCCCGCGGCGTTGCGGGCGGTGCGCCCCGGCGGCCGCGTCGTCTGCGCCGGCATCCATATGAGCGATATTCCATCGTTCCCCTACGAAATCCTCTGGCGCGAACGCTCGGTGTCATCCGTCGCCAATCTCACGCGCACCGATGCCAGGGAATTTCTCGCGCTGGCGCACGCGATGAAGTTCCGCACCGAAACCACCCGTTATCCGCTCGCCGACGCGAATCGCGCCCTTTCCGATCTTCGCACGGGCACGCTGAGCGGTGCGGCCGTGCTCGTTCGATAGCAGACGGCGCGAACGGCGGGATGGGTTTCAGCGCGGAACCATGCCCATCAATTCGAGCGGATTGCCGTCGGGGTCGCGGAAGGCGCGAATTTTTAGTTCATGCGTGTCGATGCGCTGGACCACCCGCGCAGGACCCAGGAATTCGACACCCTTTTCCTCGAGCGCCGGTGCAAGCCGATCGATATCGGGCGCGTCGAAATACAGAACCGAACCGCCCGGCGAATGTCCGGGGTTTTCTGTGCCGATCAGAAGACGCGTGCCCTGAAGATCGAAGAACATCATTCCGCCGGCTTCGAAGAGCAGCGGCAGCCCGAGAACATCGCGGTAGTACCGCTTGCTGCGCTCCATGTCGCGCGTCGTGAGCGCGACCTGAACGAGCTTTCGGCCCTTGAGCGTGCCGGGTTCGTGCGATTCGGACATCGTTGGCATCCTTCATGTGACAGGCTTGGCCCATCCGAACATGCGCCGCGCCGGCATGCCTAGCGAAACTTTCAGGGGGGTGCTCCGTCTTTGTGGTATCCACCGTTCAAACCGGAGAACATCTTCATGAATAATGCAATCAAACTGGCCGTCGCCGCGGCGTTCGGCGTGATGGGCGTGCAGACCGCGACCGCCCAGATGCCGGCTGCCCCGGCCATGTCCATGCCGGAGAGCCATGGCGGCATGGGGCATCACGGCATGGGCATGATGCATGACGCGCCCTTCCTGATGCTTCTGAAATCGGCCAATCTGACCGCGGCCCAGCATGCCCAGGTCAAGCAAATCCTCGAGTCGGAGCATGCCCAGACCAAGCCGCTGATGAAGCAGTTTCATGCCCTTCATGAGCAGATTGCGGGCCGGCTTCTCGCCACGGGGCCGCTCAGCGCCGCCGATCTGGCGCCGCTGACGAAACAGGCTTTCAAGCTCCAGCAGCAGCTCGATCAGAGCATGATCGACACCGCCCTCGCCATCCGCAGCGTCCTGACGCCCGAGCAGATCAACCGTCTCGCGCAGGTTCACCAGCAGCTCAGCAATCTGCACCAGCAGATCCAGAACCTCATGGGACCGGAGCAGAACGACGCGAACGGGGACCAGCCAGAGTAGTTTGTCGGCAGGCTGCGCCCCGTGACTCTCCGCCCGAGCGCGGAAAACGGCCGTGAACCGCTGCCCATCGCGGAGCTGATCCTTCGCGGGAGCAGCGGCGACCGGCCGGCGTTGGAGGCGTTGATCGGGCGGTATCAGGAGCGCGTGGCGGGTTTCGTGTTTGCGCAGACGAACGACGCGAATCACTGCGAAGATTTGTGCCAGGCCATCTTTGTGAAGATGGTGATCGCGCTGCCGCGGCTGCGCGCGCTTGACCGCTTCGAACCGTGGCTGTTCCAGATTGCGCGCAACGCGTGCTGCGACCATCTGCGCGCCCGTCAATCGTGGCGCAGACTCTTCGTGGCGTACCAACCGGCGCACGAATCCGTCGCGGTGCACGATCCGCCGGAAGGCGACAGGCGCGAGGGAGCGGTGGAACAAGGCGCGGCGCTTTTGCCGCCGGAACAAGGCGACCTGCTCCGGCTCTCGCTTGAGAAGCAAAGGAGCTACGAAGAATTGGCGCGACTTGCAAATACGAGCGTTGCGGCGGTGAAATCGCGTCTGCACCGCGCGCGGCGCAACTTGCGGGAAATCCTGTTGGCCGGAGATCCGAAATGAGCGAAATGCATTTGACCGAACCTCGTCTCGCAACCGATTTCGCCGCCCGCGTGCTCGAAAGGGTTGACGTCATCGTCGCGCGCCGCCGCCGCATCCGGCGTGTCGTCGCGGGCGGCGTTGCCATCGGCTTTGTCGCCGCCGCCACAACGATTCTAGGGACAGATTTGTTTCCCGGGAGCAAGACCTCCACGCCGCGGCGGGAACCGGTCTATGTCGAGACGGCTTCGGATTTCGAATATCCGCCCGCGCGCGCTGGCGGACCGGCGGACGCGCTCGGCTACCTCCTTCCCGATGCCGCGCCTCTGTCGCGCTTCGCCGCGGAATATTCCGACGCGACGGACAATGCGGGCAACGGCGAGGACGTGCTCGGCGACGAGAGCGAAGGCCTTCGCTAGCGCGCATTTCATTCAAGATTCGAGCAATTGCGACGGACGCGGGAAACTCTCCGTATACGTCCTTTTGGAATGATCGGGCGAAACCCGGTCGCGCGGTCCCATATTTGTCGGGCAACGGGGCCACAAGGGGCACAGGCTTGGAGGACTTCCCATGTTGTATCTATTCTACAGGCACAAATACGATTCCGGCCGCGAACTCGTTTTCCGCGACGGTGCAGAGTTTCCCCATCATCTCAACGCCGAAGACTGGTACCTGCACGTGACGCACCCGGCCGTGAACGGCCGAACGCAAGCGGACATCGAGACGCTCGGCTATTGCGATCGCACGGCGGGAACGCCGTTCGGACGCAAACTTGCGACCACGCATCACACCAACCTGATGCGCAGGTGAGGGTCGTAGAACAGTTGAAATTTTGAAGGTCCCCCTCACCTGCGCTTGAGCGGTTGATGGTCCTTGTTCTTGAGCCCTCTCCCACAGGGGGAGAGGGGGTCCCGCGCGCTGATTTTCCGGCACCAATGCAAGACTCCGATTCCCCTCTCCCCTTGTGGGAGAGGGATGCAACTACGTGCAATGAATTCTGCTCAAGCGCGGGTGAGGGGTACTATGCATCGAAGTGGTCGGCGATGATCGAGGCGACGGCCATCGTCACGCGCTTGCCGGTGGGGATGTGGAGGAATTCGTTCGGCCCGTGGGCGTTCGAATGCGGGCCGAGCACGCCCGTCACCACGAACTGGGTGCGCGGAAATTTCTCGCCCAGCATCGCCATGAAGGGAATGCTTCCGCCTTCGCCCATATAGGCGGGCGCGGGCCCGAACGCCGAGTTTGATGCGCGCGTGACCGCTTCCTCCAGCCAGGGTGATAGAACCGGCGCGTTCCAGCCGCTCGCCGCCTCGCTTCCGGTGAAGGAGACGACGCTGCCATAGGGCGGCGCATCTTCGAGCAGCTGCTTCAACAGCTCGCCGGCCTCGGCACCGGGAAAAATCGGCGGCAGCCGCAGGCTCAGCCTCGCGGTGGTGAAGGGCAGCATCACATTGCCCGCATTCTGCGGCGCGGGCAGGCCATCGATTCCGATCACCGCAAGCTGCGGCCGCCAGGTGCGATTGAGAACAAGCTCCGCGAGATCGCGCGCGACCGGGCCGGTCTGTCCGGCGAACGGAAACTTCGTGTACAGACTATCGCCGAGAATCTCCGCAGCCCCGCGCGCCTGTTCGATTCGCTGCGGCGGGATATGTACATAGAACTCGCTGGGCACGATGTCGCCCGTCTTCTGATCCTCCAGCCGCGCCAGAAGCTCGCAGAGAATGCGAAAGCTTGAGGGCACCACGCCCGATGCGTCGCCCGAATGCACGCCTTCGTCGAGCACGCGAACGGTGAGCGTTCCCGCCGCCATGCCGCGCAGCGACGTGGTGAGCCACAGCCGCTCGTAATCGCCGCAACCCGAATCGAGACAGATGACGAGCGACGGCTCGCCGATGCGCGCCGCGAGATGATCCACATAGAAAGGCAGATCGGGGCTTCCCGATTCCTCGCAAGCCTCGATCACGATTACGCAGCGCGCATGCGGCGCCTGCTGATCGCGCAGCGCCAGCACCGCCGACAGCGCCGCGAACATCGCGTAGCCGTCATCCGCGCCGCCGCGCCCGAACAATTTGTCGCCCACCCGCACCGGCATCCACGGGCCCGTGCCCTCCGCCCAGCCCACCATCTCCGGCTGCTTGTCGAGATGGCCGTAGAGCAGGATCGTCTCTTTGCTCGTGCCCGGGATCTCCATGAACATCAGCGGCGTGCGGCCCGGCAGCTGCACGATGTCGAGCGTGGCACCGCCGGGCAGATGATCGCGCGCCCAGGCTTCCATGAGTTTTACAGCATCGCGCATATAGCCGTGGCTCTGCCAATCGGGATCGAAGGCCGGAGATTTATTGGGGATGCGCATATAGTCGGTGAGCGTCGGCACCACCGTCTCGTCCCAGATTTTTTCCACAAACCCCTTCAGCCGTGTCTGGTCCATGTTGCGCGTCCTTAAGGTCGGCGAACAATAACGCCGTCTTTCATCACGAAGCACATGTCGGAGAGCGCCGCAATGTCGCGCGTGGGATCGCCGCGCGAGCCCACGAGATCGGCGCGGAAGCCCGCGCGGATCCGCCCGAGCTCGCTCTCCCGGTGGAGGATCTTTGCGTTCACCACAGTGGCCGCTTCGAGCGCATCCACCGCGCGCATGCCGAGCCGCACCATCCACGCAAGCTCGCGCCGGTTGGTGCCATGCGCAAACACGCCGACATCGCTTCCGCAGCCGATGGTGGCGCCCTCGTCGCGCGCGAATTGAAAAGCCTGCGCGGCCATCGCCATGTTTTCGGTTGGCTCGCTCGCGTGGTCATGGTGGTGGAAATATTCCGCGATCGCTTCGGGCGCGGTCAGCGTCGGCAGAAACGCGATGCCCTTCTTCGCCATCAGCGCGAAGGTCGCGCGCGATCCGCCATAGCCGTGCTCGATCGTATCGGCGCCCGCAACCGCGGCGCGTCGCATCGCTTCGTCGACCATCGCATGCACCGCGACGGGGCGTCCGCTGTCATGCGCCGCCTCCACCGCCGCGCGCAGCTCCGCTTCCGAAAATGTCGGCCGCACTTCGCCGTTGGGTCCCGTGCGATAATCGGCATAGAGCTTGATCCAGTCCGCGCCGTGACTGGCCTGGCGCCGCACCGCGCGAACGATCTCGGCCTCGCCGCTTGCTTCTTCCGCGCCCTGCGGCAGGCAGCAATCGGGGCGGTAGTGTCGCGCGGCCGGCCCATAGGAACCAGTCGCGACGATCGCGCGCGTCGCAACGAAGAGGCGCGGGCCGGCGATGATCCCTTCTTCGATCGCGCGCTTCAGCGCCACGTCGGCAGTCCCCGCGCCCTCGGTGCCGAGATCGCGCAAACTCGTGAATCCGGATTCGAGCGTGGCCCGCGCGTGCCGCGCGGCGCGCAAGGTGCGGTAGGCTTCCGATTCCTTCAGCACCTGATCGTCCCACGGCGTCTCGTTGTAGGGATGCAGGAACAGATGCGAATGCGCGTCGATCAGCCCCGGAAAAAGCGTCGCCCCCGCCAGCTCGATCCGCTCCGCACCGTGGAGCGCGCCGAACTTTTCCAGCGGCCCCACATCCACGATGCGCGCGCCCTCAACCAGCACCCCCCAACTGCCACGTGAGTCCTCGCCCTGCGTCCACACCTGTGAGGGACAAAGAAGGAAGGATGCGGGAGAAGGGTTCATCGATATACGACTACTCTCTACAGTCGCCGACACATCTGACCTCCCCCTTGCGGGGAGGTCGAAAAACGCCCTTCGCGTTTTTTGGGTGGGGGTAATGGCGCACCGCACAGACCCCCACCCGAAATCGCGTGCCGCGATTTCGACCTCCCCGCAAGGGGGAGGTTAGATGAAATATCAACGGCCGCTCCTCTTAATGCAGGCTTCAAGTCCCGAACTCACGGGTCGCCTCCTTCCCGGTCGATCTCCCCCTCGCCCTCACCCACCTCCTCCGCAAACTCGCACCACGTCCGCTGCTTCTCTTTTTCAAAATTACCGTGCGAAATACCCATCGGCTGGGTATTCGTTTTCTCTTTGTTCCAGGACTGGTTTGCGGCCTCCTCCCAACGCAGGTCCGCAGCCTCCTCTTCCCATTCCGCCTCCTCGAGCCTTTCGTCCAGAGCCGTGGGGCGCTTGCGCCCGGCCGTACCGTCCAGTTCGTCGAGAAAGGTGAAAATCGTCCGGATCGCCGCGGTCTTGCCGCGCGCGCCGTCGAGAATCATGCCCTGCGCCATCTCACTAAAAGGGGTCGTGCAGCGCGTCCTCGCCACCGCTTCGGGGGAGCGGAACATCCAGTCATCGAGAATCTCGGCGAACCGCCGCCGCCTCATCTTCCTCGGCCCCGCCTTTCCACTCGGATTCCCCGACTGCCCCTTCTTGAACTGCGTATGCACGGGCGGCTTCCCGTACCCAACCTCATAATCGCCAGACATGCTTCCATCTCCTTGAGCATCTCGGGCAGTTATATACCTATGCGGTTTTTAATGCAACCGTATATGTTCCTAAAACCTCGTCATGGCGGGGGAACACCGCGCCGGCCATGCCTCTACCTTGCAATCATGGAGCACTACTCCATAATTGCGAGGATGTTCCCACGACGCGTGACCCCTCGGCTCCTGGATCTCCTCGGCCATAATCCGGCCGTGGCTCTGATCGGGCCGCGCCAGGTCGGCAAAACGACCTTGGCCCATGCGATAGCCTCCGACAGACGTTCCACCTACCTCGATCTCGAATCGGCAAGCGACCGGGCGCGCCTCGCCGATGCCGAGGCCTACTTCGCCGATCACGAAGATGATCTCGTCATACTCGACGAGGTGCATCGCGTTCCCGAGCTCTTTCAGAGCCTGCGCGGTGCAATTGACCGCGGCCGCCGGCACGGCAGGAAGGCGGGACGTTTCCTCCTGTTGGGCTCCGCCGCGATCGATCTGCTCAAGCAATCGGGTGAAACACTCGCCGGCCGCATCTCCTATCTCGAGCTCGCGCCTTTCGATCCCCTGGAAGTGCCGCCGGCCGACCAGGACACGCTTTGGGTTCGCGGGGGTTTCCCGCCGAGCTTTCTGGCAGATAGCGAGCCGCTGAGCGTCAAATGGCGGCAGGATTTTGTACGCACCTATCTCGAACGGGACATCCCTCAATTCGGACCGCGCATTCCAGCGGAAACGCTGCGCCGCTTCTGGACCATGCTCGCCCACAATCAGGCCGGGCTTCTGAATACCGCAAACATCGCGCGCGGCCTTGGCGTCGACGGCAAGACGGTCGCCGGCTATCTCGAGCTTCTTGTCGACCTGCTTTTGGTGCGGCGGCTGGCGCCCTGGCATCGCAATGACGGAAAGCGCCTGGTGAAATCTCCCAAAGTGTATGTTCGAGACGCCGGAATCGTACACGCGTTGCTGCGGTTGCGGAACAAGGACGAGTTGTTGAGTCATCCCGTGGTTGGGCAGAGCTGGGAAGGCTTCGTCGTCGAAAATCTGATCGGTGCGGCTCCCGATGGAACCGAGGCCAATTTCTACCGCACGTCGGCCGGGGCCGAAATCGATCTCGTCCTTACGCTGCCCGACCGCCAGCTATGGGCCATCGAAGTGAAACGGAATTCGGCGCCGAGGGTCGAAAGGGGATTCCATTTCGCCTGTGCCGATTTGAAGCCAACGCGGCGGTTCGTCGTATATCCGGGCATCGAACGATTCCCTCTCGGCGAGGACACTGAAGCAATCGGCCTCGTCGGTCTCGCCCAGCTCCTGCAAGACATGTCGTGACGTAACTCGGAACATGTTTCGCGCTTGGCGCTCCATTTTCTTCCCCAATCGTGACTTTCCTCCCCCATCGTGGGAAATTCGATTGGCGCGTCTGCGCCCTTTCCTCCCCCATCGTGCCTTTCCTCCCCCATCGTGCCTTTCCTCCCCCATCGTG
>PKWC01000165.1 GCA_003131925.1 Alphaproteobacteria bacterium
TCGTCACGGCAAGTGGCCACGTTGTGATGATGGCGCCCGACGGCTCGGTGGTATTCGCCGAGCAGGTCAGGCTTACCGACCGCATGAAGAACAGTGCGATGGAAAGTTTCGCGGCGCTCTTCGGGCAGAATGGACGTTTTGTGGCTGCGCGCGCGACGAGCATTGGCGGCGTGCGCACGGTGGCGACGAAGGCGATCTACACGCCGTGCAAGATTTGCAACAAACCGGGCGAGCGTACGCCGGACTGGGACGTGAAAGCCTCGCGCGCCGTCTATGACGAAATTCATCATCGCATCTTCTACCGCGACGCAGTCGTCGAATTGGAAGGCATTCCCGTATTTTACACACCGATTTTCGAAAATCCGGACCCGACAGTGAAGCATGCGTCGGGCGTCCTCGTGCCGGATTTGGGCTCGAAGAGCACTCTGGGATATTTCGTCAAGGTTCCATTCTATGCTGCATTCAGCGATTCACAGGACGCGACCTTTGAGCCCGTCATAACAACCTTCGGCGGCGAGCAACTGATCGGAGAGTATCGCCAGCGGTGGGAGCATGGCGGAATGTGGCTGCAAGCCAGCGTCGCAGACGATCCGCACGCCGGCGCGAAAGAAAATCTCAATCAGTTCTACGGCTCGCTGTTCGGCGCCGGCACGGTGCCGATCGATGACGTATGGCATTTCGGCTACACGGCCCAGCTCACCTCCTATGCGAGCTATCTGCAACGCTACAGCATCAGCGACGCCGATCGGCTGACCAACAATTTGCTGCTGGAAGGTCTTGACGGCCGCAGCCGCTTCGCGATCACGGGTTATTTCTTTCAGGGCCTGCGCACGACCGACGACAACAATCTCTTCCCCGTGGTCCTGCCGCTTATCGAATACAACTACGTTCCGCAGCGGAATCTGCTCGGCGGCGATTTCCGATTCGATCTCTCCACGATCGCGATTTCGCGCAACATCGGAGAGGACGACCAACGCCTGACCGGAGAAGCTAGGTGGCGCTATCCCGTCATTATGGATGACGGCGAACTCCTCACCCTGCAGGGCGACGTGCGGGGCGATCTCTACCACACAAGCGACGTCAACGTGCTTGGCCAGACAGGACTTCCGGACAGCCAGTACATCACACGCGGCGCGCCCTATGTCGCGGTCGATTGGCGCTGGCCTTTCGTGTCGCCCGGCGCGTGGGGCATGACAGGGCTTGTCGTCGAGCCGATCGCCCAGGTGATCGCTGCCCCATATGGCGACAATCCGCCGGGCATTCCCAACGAGACGGGCTACGGCGTGCTGCCGACGGGCTCGCCCGCAGCCGATTTTCAACTCGACAGCAACGACATCTTCAATCTCGACCGGCTCTCGTCTCATGACCTGGTGGAAAGCGGCCCGAGTGCAAATGTCGGTGTGCGCAGTGAAGCTCTGTTCCCCACAGGCTCCGTCGAGTTTCTGCTTGGCCAGGCATATCGACTTAAGCCTGATCCGATCTTCGCGCCGGATTCCGGCTACGACGGCAGGACATCGGACCTCGTCGGCGGCGTCGACGTCAACTTTCAGCCGCATCTGAGCGTCAGCGATCGCATCGATGTCGACGCCTCAACGGGCACGCTGGAACGCAATGAAGCTGATCTCGATGCGGTTTACGGCCGATCGTCGCTCGAGATTGGCTATCTGAAGTTGCCTTTCGAAGAAGTAGTGACGCTGGGATCGAGCTCCCGGGAAGAGGCAAAGGTCCAGGCTCTCATAGGACTTTGGGGAAATTGGCTCGCCTATGTCGGAGCGCAGCGCGACCTTGTCGCGAGCAAGATGATTTCCGACCAATTCGGCTTCGGCTATGACGACGAGTGTCTCGGCTTTTCCCTCTCGTATGAACGGAATTTCACCGAGTTCCGGGAATTGCCGGCGTCGACGTCGGTCATTTTTCGTTTCACGCTCAAGACGAGCGAGGTCCCGGTGCAGCGCTCCGGCATCTTCCCTCAAAATCTCTATGCATCGACGCCGCTTTGACGGACCGGCCGAAATGCTTATTCTGCAAACCTGAGCCGGGCGCCCGCGGATCCGCCGAAGAGGGACTCACGTCGGCAGCCTGAGACTCAACACTCGAAGACCGACTTGAACCCTCGATTTTACAGATATGCCGTGTGGGTCATGCTCGCGTTCGCGGCGGGAGCAGCGCCGATTGCTCTCGTCGCAGCGCCAGCGCGCCAATCTGCCGCCGCGCTGGCTTCGAACGCACCTGTGCAGCCGAACGCGGCAGATCTCGCCGGCTCTGTTGTCCATCACGGTGACGGCGTCGCCGCGATCGTCAACGACTCGGTCATCTCCGACTACGATCTGCGCCAGCGCATGGCGCTTTTCATTGCCACCTCGGGGGTTCGGCCCTCGGCGGACGCCCTGGACGAGATTCGCGGACAGGTGCTCAAAGAGCTCGAGACCGAAAGGATGGAACTTCTGGAGGCGCAGAAGGCCAACGTTACGGTCTCCGCGGCGGATGTCGACAAGGCGATCGACGACATCATCAAAAGTAACCATCTTTCCCTGGACCAACTGAAATCCGTTTTGTCGCAGGGTGGCGTCGACATGGCTACGCTACGCGCGCAGATAAGCGTGCAAATCGCATGGTCCAAGCTGGTGCAGGACCAATTGGGCGACCGTGTCCATGTTTCCCCGGAGGAGGTTAACGCCGAGTTCGAGCGGATCAAGCAAGGAGCCAACAAGCCGCGCTATCGGGTCAGCGAAATCTTCCAGGCCGTCGATTCGCCTGAGCAGGACGCAAAGGTCCTGAAGGACATGACCGATCTCGACAACCAGATCCAACTCGGGGCGCCGTTCTCCACCGTCGCCCGGCAGTTCAGCCAGAACCCCACGGCCGCACAGGGCGGCGATCTGGGATGGACCCAGGAAGGCCAGCTTTCCGCCGAATTGGAAGCGCGGCTGAAGGGAATGAGTATTGGTGATGTGAGCCAGCCCATACGGGCGTCCGGCGGATATTACATCATACAGTTGCGCGACAGGCAGGAGCCGGCCGGCACCAAGATTCCGACGGTTGCCCAGCAGAGCGCCATACCTACGGGCACTTTGCCGCTCGTGCGCGTCCTCCTGCCGATCGGTCCCAAGCCTGCGAAGGAGTTGGCCGAACGCGCCACGGCGGCGGCTGGGGCTCTCCGTGCCCACATCCGGGACTGTCAGCACGCGCACGACGTTGTGAGCCGCGTGCCCGCCGCGGTTTACCAGAATCTCGGAACCATGCGTCTCTCCGATCTCAGCGCCAGCATGCAGGCCGAGATCGCAAAAACGCCGGCCGGCGAAACCACCGAGCCCTTCACGTCGCCCGCGGGCGTGGAGTTGATCGTGCGCTGCGACAAGCCCGTGCCAATAGAAACGGCGATTGTCATTCCCACCCGCGATCAGGTCGAGCAGCAGCTTTACGAAGAACAGATGACGGTGCTCGCCCGGCGCTATCTGCGCGATCTGCGGCGCGAGGCCGATGTCGAATCCCGCTGACAAACGCGCGGGCTCTCCCGTTCTCATCACGATGGGCGATCCCGCGGGAATAGGCCCGGAGGTCGCAGCAAAAGCCTGGCGGGCACTCGACGGCCACGCAGGCTCCCATCCCTTGCGCCTTGTCGGAGAACCGGATGTTTTTCGCGTCCACGGCCCGCTCGCGGACGGCGCATTCTGGGCTCGAGGGGCGGCAGGCCACTCTACAACCGCCGAAGCGGTCATCGGCGCGATCGATGTTTCCGTTCGTGCGGCGTTGGCGGGCGAAGCGGCCGCCGTCGTGACGGCGCCGATCAACAAGGCCCTGCTGATGGAAGCGGGCTTTGTTTTTGCTGGTCACACCGAATATCTCGCTTCGCTAACAGGCGCGCGGCGCGCCGTCATGATGCTTGTGGGTGGTGGCCTGCGCGTGGTGCCACTGACAATTCATGTTCCGATAGCGGAGGTTCCGAACGCAATTTCTCGGGAGGCGATCATTGAGACCTCCGAGATCATCGTCGCTGCGCTCGCGCGGGATTTTTGCGTCGAGCGGCCGCGCCTCGCCGTTGCGGGGCTGAATCCGCATTCAGGCGAAAGCGGAAGGCTGGGGCGCGAGGAGGTCGAAATTATCGCACCTGCCGTTGAGAGCCTTCAGATGCGCGGCCATCTCGTGGAAGGGCCCCTTTCTGCCGACACGATGTTTCACGCCGAAGCGCGCGCGCGCTTTGACGCGGCGCTGTGCATGTATCACGATCAGGCGCTAATTCCGCTGAAGACGATTGCGTTCTGGGAAGGCGTGAACGTGACGCTCGGACTGCCCATCGTGCGCACATCGCCCGATCACGGCACGGCACCCGACATTGCCGGCAAACGAAAGGCCGACGCGCGCAGCATGATTGAGGCCGTCAGGATGGCCGCGGCGATGGCGGATGCGCGAGGTCTCTGACGGGTTGCCGCCGCTGCGGAGCGTGATCGCCGCTCACGGACTCGGCGCGAAGAAATCGCTCGGCCAGAATTTCCTGCTCGACTTTAATCTCACAAAAAAGATTGCTCGGGCGGCGGGTCCGCTCGAGAACACGACGGTTTACGAAGTCGGACCGGGACCGGGCGGCTTGACGCGCGCGCTTTTCACCGAAGGCGCAAGCCGCGTGATCGCGATCGAACGCGATGAACGCTGTCTTCCGGCTCTCGACGAAATTTCGCGCTGCTATCCCGGCCGCCTGGAGATCATTCGCGCCGACGCCGTCACGCTCGACGAGTCGGAGATGCTTCGTGAGCGCAACGTCGTGCCTCCCGTTCGAGTCGCCGCAAATCTTCCCTACAACATTGCGACTGCCCTGCTCGTCAAATGGCTCACGGTGTCCGATTGGCCACCGTTCTGGAGAAGTCTGACACTCATGTTTCAGCGCGAAGTTGCGCTAAGGATTGTCGGCAGGCCGGGTTCGAGCGAATTCGGACGGCTCTCCGTGCTCGCCCAATGGCGGTCGCGGCCGCGCATTCTGTTCGACGTCGACCGCCGTGCGTTTACGCCCTCGCCAAAGGTGACATCCTCGCTGGTGCGGATCGAACCCATGCAAACGGCACTCGCGCCGGCGCGGCTCGACGATTTGCAATCCGTCACCGCTGCAGCTTTCGGCCACCGGCGCAAAATGCTGCGCCAGAGCTTAAAGCTCATCGCATCGGATGCGGAGGCGCTCGTCCGCGCAGCAGGCATCGATCCGCAGATGCGCCCGCAGGATCTCGGGATCGAAGCGTTCGCCGCGCTTGCGCGGGAACGGCGAACTCTGCTTGAGGCCCGCGACGCGCCATGCGACAGTTGCAACGGTCCCCATACCTAGGAGAGTTGCGATGCGGTCTCAGGCGATCGTCGAATTTGGAGCGCCGCTCAAGGAGATCGAAGCGCCGACGCCGGTGCCACAAGGAACGGAAGTGCTTCTGAAAGTTCTGCATGCCGGCGTGTGCCACAGCGACGTCCACATTCATGATGGCTATTTCGATCTCGGCAATGGAGGCAAACTGCCGCTCGGTCTCAGATTGCCCCACACGATGGGGCACGAGATCGAGGGCGAGATTGTCGCGCTAGGGCCGGATGCAAAAGGGATCCGGCTCGGGGAGCGCCGTGCTGCATTTCCTTGGATTGGCTGCCAGGATTGCCCCGCCTGCCTTCGCGGCGAGGAAAATCTCTGCGCGAGGCCCCGGCAACTTGGATGTTCCGGGGGCATTGCCGGCGGCTACGCGACACACGTCCTGATCCCCCATCCAAAATACCTCCTAGGCTACGGGCAGGCGCCACCGGCTTTGGCCGCGGCCTATATGTGTTCAGGCCTGACCGCCATCGGCGCGATCAAGAAGATCGGCAATCTTCATCGCAATGACCGGATCGTCGTGATTGGGTGCGGTGGAGTCGGCCTGATGGGAATTCAGTTCGCAAAGGCTCTGACGGGTAAGGGGCCGCTCGCTGCCGACATCGACGAGGGCCGTCTGGCAGCGGCTCACAAGTCCGGCGCCGCGGCAATCTACAATACCAAGGATGCCGGCGCCGCGAACAAACTCATCGCGGACACCGGGGGTGGGGCCTATGCGGCGGTCGATTTCGTGGGCTCCGAAGCCAGCTTTGCGTTTGCGAATGCGGTCGTCCGCAGGGGCGGGAAGATCATCCTGGTCGGCTTGTTCGGGGGCGCGATGGNNCCTGGTCGGACTATTCGGGGGCGCGATGGCAATGCCGCTGCCGATGTTTCCCTTGCGAGCATTGACCATCGCCGGCTCCTTCGTCGGTTCCCTCGCCGAAGCCGAAGAAATGATGGAACTCGTCTGTGCGGGCAAAATCGACCCCATTCCGATCGAAACGCGCCCGCTGTCCGAAGCCGGCCGCACACTCGACGATTTGCGCCAGGGCCGCGTGACGGGACGTGTCGTGCTGACGCCGTAGCGGCGAAGCCTCGTTGCGTTCAATACCCGCGCGAAAGCGCGCGCACGAATTCGGAGAGGCCGATCTGGCGGACGCGCTTGAGGCGTTCGGCCGCGAGGATCGACTCGATTTGCTGCAGCGAACGGTCGAGATCGTCGTTGATGATGACGTAGTCGTATTCGGCCCAATGACTGATTTCGCCGTCGGCTTTGGCCATGCGCGCCGCGACGATAGAATCGGCGTCCAGCGCGCGCGCCTTCAGACGGCGTTCCAGTTCCGCGCGAGACGGCGGCAGCACAAAGACGCTTACGAGATCCTCCCGCGCCCGTTCGCGCAGCTGCTGGGTTCCTTGCCAATCGATGTCGAAAAGAACATCGCGTCCCCGGCCGAGCGCTTCCATGACGGGCGCTTTAGGTGTGCCGTAGCGGTGGTCGAAGACCGTTGCATGTTCCAGGAATTGTTTGTTTCGCACGGCCGTATCGAAGTCGTCGCCGCTGACGAAGAAGTAATCCAACCCTTCCCGCTCGCCCGCGCGCTGGCTGCGCGTCGTCATTGAGACCGACAGCGTGACGTTCGGATCCCGTTCGAGCAACTTGCGCGAAAGCGTCGTCTTGCCCGCCCCCGATGGTGAGGAGAGAACCAGCATCAGTCCGCGGCGTGCGATCGCCGTCATTCCACGTTCTGCGCCTGCTCTCGAAACTGATCGATTGCGGCCTTCATCGCGAGACCAACGCGCGTCAGCGCTATGTCCGAGGACTTGGAGCACAGCGTGTTGGCTTCGCGGTTGAGTTCCTGGGAGAGAAAGTCGAGCTTTCGGCCGACCGCCTCGCCGGCAATGATGAGCCGGTGGGTCTCCTGCACGTGCGCGCTCAATCGGTCGAGCTCCTCGCGGACGTCGGCTCGGGCCGCCAGAAGTGCGATCTCCTGCGCAATGCGTTCGTCGCCGGGCGCAGACCCGTCGAAGAGGTCCTTGAGCTGCGTTCGCAGTCTGTCGCGAAGGGCGTCCGGCTGGGCGGCCGACAGGCGTCGCGCATCTTGCGTCAGCCGGGATATTTCGTCTGCCGTTCGAGCAAGGATCGCTGCAAGCTTCGCGCCTTCCATGGCGCGCGCGCGGGCGAGCGCGTCGAATGCAAGGGAGAGTGTTTCCAGGATAGCCGCATCCCGCACGGCCCTTTCCGGAGCATCAATCGCGAGAATTTCCTCCTGCACGAGCACGCCCTTGAGCGCCAGAAGACCATCAACGCGCGCAGGCGCGAGCCCGTTTTCGGCGGCAATCCGTGTCGCAAGCTTGACCGCCTGGGCAAGTGCAGCCGTATCGACGCGCAGGCCTCGCGAGCCCTCCGGCGAATCGAGCGTGAGTCCGGCCTGGATATTCCCGCGGCGAAACCGTTCGGCGGCCAGTATCCGCGCTGCAGGCTCCATCCCCTCCATTCCCGGAGGTATGCGCAATCTCAAATCGAGGCTGCGGCCGTTGACGCTTCGCACCTCCCAGCGCCAGCGAAGACTTTCGAAAGCGCCCTGCGCATCGGCGAAACCGGTCATGCTGACAAGCGACATCGTCGTCTCCCGAACGCCCGGACAATAATCCGCGCTCCTGCGCGTGCAAGCGCGCGATTGCGCCGAGAAATCAGGGTCTACGGCCGGATGCGGAGAGAAGCGCTTTCGATCCGCCTCCAGCGCGCGACATTGCGGTCATGATCGCTCTTGGTTGCGGCGAAAGCGTGCCCGCCTGTCCCGTCCGCTACGAAATAGAGATCGGCGGATTGCTCGGGATTCAGTACCGCGGCGATCGAATCCTTTCCGGGATTGCAGATAGGCGCCGGCGGCAGGCCCGCGACGGCATAGGTGTTGTACGGCGAAGGCGCCTGCAGTTCGCTCGCGCGAATTCCGCGGCCGAGGGGATAACCCCTGCTGATTCCATAAATGACGGTGGGGTCGGACTCGAGCTTCATGCCGAGCCGCAGACGGTTGATGAATACCGCCGCGATATGCCGCCGCTCTTCCGGAATTGCAGTCTCCTTCTCGACGACCGAGGCGAGCGTGACGGCCTTGAGCGGAGAATCGAACGGCAAACCGGAAGCGCGAGATTCCCACGACCGGGCAAGAAATGCCTGCTGAGCGTCGCGCATCTTGTCGATGATCGCGCTTCGCGTCGCGCCTCTGGTGAACAGATACGTTTCGGGGAGAAGCGTTCCCTCTTCCGGTGTCGGCTGCTTCGTACCCGAGAGTTCGCGATCGTTGTTGACGATGTCGGCGATCATCTGGCTGGTGAGACCCTCCGCCGCCGTGAGCTTATGCTCGATCGATCTTCCAGTAATGAGAATGGCGCCCAGATCGTCCATGCTCACGCGTGACGGCATAGCGTATTCGCCGGCCTTCAGTAGTGGAGTTTCACGCCGCACCCTCACGCCGAGCGCAAAGAGCGAAGCGCTGCGCAGGACGCCCGCGTCTTGAAGCCGGTTCGCGATGGTCCAGAGACCCTCTCCGGGCTTGACCACCACGACTGTCTCGCTGACGCCATTCGCGGCCGCAGGACCCGGCGCGGCGAAATTCCATCGCTCCCAGATCCACGCTCCGCCGGTGAGCATGGCCAACACGACGAAGATCGCGACAAGACGAGACATGCGAGCAATCGTTCTCCGCATACTCCACTATGACGAATCACAGGCGCAGCCTCTAGGAGGCCACCGTAAAAACGAGCGATGCGTTCGTTCCACCAAAGCCGAACGAATTGGACAACACGGCCGAAACGTTCCGCTTCCTCGCTTTGTGCGGCACGAGATCGATTTGGGTCGTGACCGATGGATTGTCGAGATTGATCGTAGGCGGAACGATCTGGTCGCGGATGGCGAGGATGGAAAAAATAGCTTCCACCGCCCCGGCCGCCCCAAGAAGATGTCCGATCGACGATTTCGTGGAAGACATGGAAATTTTACCGGCGGCGTTGCCGAACAGCCTTTCCACAGCCTGCAGCTCGATCTCGTCGCCAAGCGGAGTGGAAGTTCCGTGTGCGTTCACATAGTCGATGTTGGCTGCCGTCAGAGATGCGCGGGCAAGAGCGATTTTCATTGCGCGATATCCGCCGTCTCCGCTGTCTTCTGGCGCGGTGATGTGATGGGCATCGCCTGACATCCCGTAGCCCTTCACTTCTGCGTAGATCTGCGCGCCACGCCGTCTCGCGTGCCCCAGCTCTTCGAGCATCACCATCCCGGCGCCCTCACCCATGACGAAGCCGTCGCGGTCGCGATCGTATGGCCGGGAAGCCTTTTCGGGCGTGTCGTTGTATGCCGTCGAAAGCGCACGGCAGGCGGCGAACCCCGCCATGCCAAGACGGGAGATCGCCCCTTCCGCGCCGCCCGCGAGCATCCGGTCTGCATCGTCAAGCGCGATCATCCGCGCCGCGTCGCCAATCGCATGGGCGCCCGTCGCGCAGGCCGTGACGACCGCGTGATTGGGACCCTTGAATCCGAAACGAATCGATGCGTAGCCAGAGGCGAGATTGATCAGGCGGCCCGGTATGAAGAACGGGCTGAGCCGCCGTGGGCCTTTCTCGTGCACGAGAATCGCCGCCGCCTCGATTCCCGGCAATCCGCCGATGCCCGAGCCGATGAGGACGCCCGTGCGGCAGCGCTCCTCTTCGTCTTTTGGAATGAAGCCGGAATCGCCGACGGCCTGCTGCGCGGCAGCGAGCGCAAAGACGATGAAATCATCGACACGGCGCTGCTCTTTGGAATCGAGCCACGCGTCCACGTTGAAGCTGCCGTTCGACCCGTCGCCGCGCGGAACGTCGCATGCAATGCGCGCGGGAAGATCGTCGACCTTGAATTTGGTGATTGGACGCGCGCCCGAGCGCCCATCGAGCAGCCGCGCCCACGTCTCCGCGACACCGCACGCCAGCGGCGTGACCAGCCCCAGACCCGTAACAACAACTCTGCGCATTTCTGAGGCGGCGGCCCCGAACACTTAGCCCTGCGATTTCTCGATATATTTCACGGCATCACCGACCGTGACAATGGATTCGGCCGCGTCGTCGGGAATTTCGATGCCGAATTNNTCGGCAGTGTCGCTCATTGTATCTCCAAAACCTCTCGTTCGTGTTTTTCACCGCGCTTTTCCGGGAGCGGCGCGCGGCGGCGGTCCTGAGGCAATTCTTCCCCTGCCTCGAACCGAGGATTTGCGTTTGGTAACACAAAGCCTTCGGCCCCGCTACAGCGCACTGTCGGCCTGATACCGGGGATCAAATCATGGCCATCCCGCCATTCACATGCAGGGTCTGGCCTGTAATGTAGGCCGCTTCCTCGCTTGCAA
>PKWC01000120.1:0-3163 GCA_003131925.1 Alphaproteobacteria bacterium
GTGCCGAGCACGTTCGACATGTGCGCAAATGCGAGGAGTTTGGTCTGGGGACCGAGCGCGGCGTCTACGGCCTCGGGATCGAGCGATCCTTCGTCGTCCACATCGACCCATTTCAGCACCGCACCGTGGCGCTCGCGCAGGAAGNNCGATATTGGAATGGTGCTCCATCGTTGTGAGCACGATCTCGTCCCGCGGCCGGATGCGCGGAGCGAGAAAGGATGAGGCAACGAGGTTGATGGCTTCGGTGCCACCCTTCGTAAACACGATCTCGTCCACATGCGCGGCATTGACGAAGCGGCGCACCGTTTCCCGCGCGGCTTCGTAGCGCTGCGTTGCTTTGGCCGAGAGGTAGTGAACGCCGCGGTGGACATTCGCATATTCACTCGCGGTAAATTCCGTCATCGCGGTGAGCACCGCGCGCGGCTTCTGCGCTGACGCGGCATTGTCGAGATAGACAAGCGGCTTGTCATAGACCTGCCGCGAAAGGATCGGAAATTCCGTGCGGGCGGAAAACACGTCGAACACATCGTCACGCCGCAGATGAACGTTCATGAGACAGACTCCAGCGCTTTCGCCAGGCCGCTCTCCAGAAAGTCCCGAACCGCGAGACGCACATCGTCGCGATCGATCTCCAAGACCACTTCCTCGAGAAAGCCGTGGATGAGGAGGCGGCGCGCTTCGTTTTCCGGCAGGCCGCGCGAGCGCAGGTAGAAGAGCGAATCGGCATCGAGATCGCCGACCGCCGCCCCATGGGCACATTTCACATCGTCGGCGAGAATCTCGAGCTCGGGTTTCAAATCCGCTTCGGCACGCGTGCCGAGCAGAACCGCCTTCGCCGTCTGGCGGCTATCCGATCCATCGGCGCCTTTGCGCACCGTGATCTTTCCCTGGTAGACGGCGCGCGAATTTCCGCCCGCGACGTTCTTGAACAATTGGCGGCTCACCGTCTTGCCGGCCATGTGATCGATATGCGTCGTCACGTCGGCGTGCAGTTTCCCGCCGAGCACGATTGCCCCGCTCAGCTCGGCTTCCGCGCCTTCGCCCTCGAGCTCGATCGCCAGTTCCAACCGCGAAAGCCTGGCGCCTTTGTGCGAAAAATGCCCACGGTAACGCGCATCTCGCGCGACGCGCATGCCGATCTCCTCGACCTGCACGGCGTCAGGCGCCGAGTCGGCGAGCCGCACATGGGTCAGTTGTGCATTCGGCTCCAGCACGAGCTCCACACCGAGGTTGATCAGGCCGCGGCCTTTCCCGTGCGATTCCAGCAGAACCAGCGAGGCTCCCGGCTCCATCACCAACAGCAGCCGGCAATGAACGGCGTTCGCCTCTTGCAGGAATCCGAGATGAACCGGCGGAGTGGTCACAGCGGTCACGCGCATGGCAATCCCGCCGCGCATCATCGCGAGCGACGCTTCACCCATGGCGCTGCGCGAAAGCACCTCGCCATAATTCTGTCGCACCCAATCGGGCGCTCCGTCGTCAAGTTGACCAAGGTCGAACATCTCGATTCCCAATGGAATCTGTGAACTCGGCACCTGAGAACAGCCGTCTGCGATCGAGAGCTGGAAGGCTGAAACTGCAGCGAAGGGATTGCGATCCGAATGCAAAATCTGTTTTGGAGAAACCGCTGCGACTTGCCCCTCCAGCGCGCCGCGTAGATCGGTGTATTTCCATTGCTCGATTCGGCGATTGGGTATGCCCTCGTCGCGGAAGGTCTGCACGGCGCGCCGTCGCCGTTCATCAAGCCATGATGGCCGCGGAGCCGCTCGGCTCGCATTGTCGGCGGCAAAATCCTGCAGGAGAAATTCCTCGGTGGTTGCGCGCTCGTTCATGCGGCGTCGCGGGCCAATCCCGCATATCCCTTTGCTTCGAGCTCGTGCGCCAGTTCCTTCCCGCCTTCGGCGACGATACGGCCCTTGTCGAGCACATGCACGCGATCGGGAACGATGTAGTCGAGAAGCCTCTGGTAATGCGTGATCACCAGCATGGCCCGGTCCGGCGCGCGCAATGCGTTGACCCCGCCAGCCACAAGCTTCAGCGCATCGATGTCCAGCCCGGAATCCGTCTCGTCGAGGATCGCAAGCAGGGGCTTGAACAGTGTCATCTGCAGGATTTCCAGCCTCTTCTTCTCCCCACCGGAAAAGCCGACATTGAGGGCGCGCCTGAGCATCTCTTCCGGGACGTTGAGTGCGCTCGCAGCTTCGCGCACGGATTTCAGCACGCTCATGGCGTCGAGTTCTTTCTCCCCGCGGGCGCGGCGTTGAGCGTTGAGCGCGGTCTTGAGGAAATTCATTGTGGTGACGCCCGGTATCTCCACCGGATATTGAAACGCCAGAAACATTCCCCGCGTGGCGCGCTCTTCCGGGGTCAGCGGCGCGAGGTTTTTCCCTTGATAGAGAATTCGTCCCTCGGTGATCTCGTAGCCTTCGCGACCTGCGAGCGTATACGACAAAGTCGACTTGCCCGACCCGTTTGGCCCCATGATGGCGTGCACCTCGCCCGTGCGGATCACGAGACTAAGGCCCTTCAGGATTTCCTGGCCCTGAACCACGACATGCAGATTCTCGATCTCGAGCATGTTCATCCCACGCTGCCTTCCAGGCTGATTCCGACAAGTTTCTGCGCTTCGACTGCGAACTCCATCGGCAATTGCTGCAGAACTTCGCGGCAGAAGCCGTTGACGATGAGGGCCACCGCCTCCTCCTGCCCAATGCCGCGCGACAGACAATAGAAGAGCTGGTCATCGGCAATCTTCGATGTGGTCGCCTCGTGCTCGATCTGCGCCGAAGGATTGCGGCACTCGATGTAGGGCACGGTGTGGGCGCCGCATTCCTTGCCGATGAGAAGGGAATCGCATTGCGTGTGGTTGCGGGCCCCCGTCGCGCGGGGATGCACGCTCACGAGTCCGCGATAGGTGTTCTGCGCACGGCCAGCGCTGATACCCTTGGAGATGATCCGCGAGCGCGTGTTGCGGCCGAGGTGGTGCATCTTCGTACCGGTGTCTGCCTGCTGGAAATGGTTGGTGATGGCGATGGAATAGAACTCGCCGACGGAATCGTCGCCGCGCAGAATGCAACTTGGATATTTCCAGGTGATCGCGGATCCTGTCTCGACCTGCGTCCACGAGATTTTCGACGCGCGGCCGCGGCAGTCGCCGCGCTTG
>PKWC01000120.1:3195-6445 GCA_003131925.1 Alphaproteobacteria bacterium
AGCGTGCGCTCGAACTGGCCGGTCTCCGACGCGTTGATGCGGAAATAGGTGGAAAGCTCCATGGGGCAGCGCACGCCTTTCGGCACATAGACGAACGACCCGTCCGAAAACACTGCTGAGTTCAGCGTCGCGAAGAAATTGTCGGTGACGGGAACCACGGAGCCCAGATATTTGCGCACCAGGTCGCCGTGGTCGCGGATCGCCTCGGAGATCGGACAGAAGATCACGCCGGATTCGGCAAGTTTTGCCTTAAAGGTCGTCGCCACCGAAACCGAATCGAATACCGCGTCCACAGCGACACCCGCGAGCAGCTTCTGCTCGTGCAGCGGAATGCCGAGTTTCTCATAGGTCTCCAAAAGCTTTGGATCGACCTCGTCAAGGTTCGCAAATTTCGCCGACGATTTCGGCGCCGCGTAGTAATAGGCGTTCTCGTAGTCAATTTTAGGATAGTGCACCCGCGCCCAATTCGGTTCGCGCATTTCGCGCCAGCGCCGGAAGGCGCCGAGGCGCCATTCGAGCATCCACTCCGGTTCACCCTTCTTGGCCGAGATGAGACGCACCACGTCCTCGTTGAGACCCCTGGGCGCGCGGTCCATCTCGATGTCGGTAATGAAGCCGTACTTGTACCTGTCGCCCAGCGAGGCGACGCGTTCCCGTGTTTCCTGGATCGCCGCCATGTCAAGCTGCCTTTCGCGCGGAGATGCGCGTACCGAGTTTCTCGAGAGAAGCAAGCGTTGCATCGACATCGAATCCCGAGGAATCCCACCCCAGACTCATGCGCAACGCAAATCGCGCCAGATCGTCGGACACGCCCATCGCCTTTAGAACATGCGAGGGCTTCACCTTGCCTGAAGAGCAGGCCGCACCCGAACTCACCATCACCCCGTCGAGATCCAGCGCAATAAGCGCGGTTTCCGCGGCGATGCCCGGAAGGGCAAAATTCGACGTGTTGGCTGTTCGCTGCGAATTTTGTCCGAACACGATGGCGGCCGGAAAACAGTTCCGGAGACCGGATTCAAACACATTGCGCAACATTTCGAGGCGCGAGACGTCGTCGTCACCAACGGCTTTCGCGGCACCGCCGAAGCCCGCAATTCCGACCACGTTTTCCGTCCCCGCACGGCGGCTTCTCTCCTGTCCGCCACCGTGAATCTGAGCCGCGAACGGCGCATCCTCCTTCACCACCAGCGCGCCGACGCCCTGCGGTCCGCCAAGCTTGTGCGCGGAAATAGTCAGATAGTCGGCGTCGAGCGCGCGGAAATCCGTTGCGATCTTGCCGCAAGCCTGGACGGCGTCCACGAGGAGCAATCCGCCATGCTTCCGCACCAGTTTCGAAACTCTTGCGATCGGCTGAACGACGCCCGTCTCATTATTTGCCGCCATGACGGCGACCAACGTGCGCCCGCCGCTCTCCCGCAACAGATCGTGCAAAGTATCAAGATCGACGACGCCGTCCGGTGTTGCCGGAATTTTGGCTGTGCGGACGCCCGCGACGCGGGTGGAAATCTCCATCATCGTGCCCAAAATCGAATCGTGCTCGATTGCGGATGCATAAAGCCGCTCGACCGGAGTGCCTGATTCCGCGGAACCGTAAACTGCACCCCAGACCGCGAGTGCGTTGGCCTCCGTCCCGCCACTGGTAAAGGTCACGTTCGCCGGATTTGCGTTTACGAGCAGTGCGACATGGTCCCGCGCGTCTTCAACAAGCGCGCGTGCCGCACGCCCCGAGCGATGCACGGACGATGGATTTCCATGAATTTCGCAGGCGCGCGCCATGGCCGCCCGAGCCTGCGGGCGAAGCGTCGACGTGGCGTTGTGATCAAGATAAGGCATCTGCGCGCCTCACGCGGCTTCCCGCGCTTCCGGTGCGGTCGAGTTGCGCGGATGTGCGCGTCCGAGCACCCGGCGCTCAACGACGTCAGCGAGAGAGACCGAAGACAAAAAGACATGAATCTGCCGCCCGAGCTCTTCCCACAAATCATGCGTAAGGCAGCGGGACATGGTGCCTGTGCAGCCTTTGGGGCTTCCCGTCTTGCAGCGGGTTGCGCTGATCGGCTCGTTCACCGCGAGAATGATGTCGGCCACGCGCAATTCTCCGGCGGGCCGGCTCAAGCGATAGCCGCCTCCGGGCCCGCGCGCGCTTACGACCAGGCCGCACTTTCTCAGTTTCGCGAAGAGTTGTTCGAGATAGGAGAGCGAGATCTCCTGCCGCTCGGCGATTTCGGCAAGCGATACGGGCTTGGCAGTCGCTTCCCGGCTGGCCAGATCCGCCATCGCCATCACCGCATAACGGCCCTTCGTGCTCAATTTCACAGGGCGAACTCCTTTATCCAGCGCATTCCGTGCTTGCTCTTGGGGGGCTCATTCGGTGTAGAAACGGCTCCCTCGGGCGAGGCGGCGCACCTGACATTTCGCGCCGGATATAAATTTTCCTACTGCGGCGGTCAAGAATTTGAGCAATCTGCTCCGAGAGATGGCGATTTTTGCAGGAAATTCAAGGGTTTTTCGGCCACTTGCCCACAATGCTTTTCCTGGTGAAGCAGTCTGGATTGAAATAAAGTATGTCATCCCCGCGAAAGCGGGGACCCAGGGGCAGCCGGTGAAGCTTTCATTCAGCGCGCAGACGCGTGCTGGCTGGGTTCTCCCCCGGTTTAACCGGGGGATCATCGTGGGAATGACACTTTGGGGACGGCGATGCATTCCGGTCGAAACACGCTTTAACGCGGGCGCGCGGGCCTGAACCCATGCCCGACATCATCCTGCCAGGTCCCGCCGGACGAATCGAAGCCCGCTACCAGCGCCAGAAAGTGCCAGGAGCGCCGATGGCGCTCGTGCTGCATCCACATCCGCAATTCGGCGGCACGANNGCGGCGTCGGCCGCAGCCAGGGGACATTCGACAGCGGCGCTGGCGAACTGTCGGACGCAGCCGCCGTGCTCGACTGGATGAACACGCTCTATCCCAATCCCACTTTCGTCTGGGTCGCGGGAATTTCCTTCGGCGCGTGGATCGGGATGCAGCTTCTGATGCGCAGGCCTGAAATCAGCGGCTTCGTATCGATTGCGCCGCCGGCGAGCATGTACGATTTCGCCTTCCTCGCCCCCTGCCCGGCCTCCGGCCTGATCGTTCACGGCACGAAGGACCAGGTTGTGCCGGAGCCCGATGTGCAGAAGCTTGTCGATCGCCTGACGGCGCAGAAGGGCATCAAGATCACCTACGCCAAGATCGACGGCGCCAACCACTTCTTCGAC